>JBILRK010000003.1:0-17534 GCA_044372705.1 Saprospira sp.
TGGTTGTTGGTATGTTGGTAGTTGGTATGTTGGTAGTTGGTAGTTGGTATGTTGGTAATTGGTATGTAGGTATGTTGGTAGTTGGTATGTTGGTAGTTGGTAGTTGGTATGTTGGTAATTGGTATGTAGGTATGTTGGTAGTTGGAATTTGGTAGTTGGTAACTGGTGGTTAGTCAATGACTGCGATGACTTTTAATTCAATTGCAATTGGTGTAGGCAGGCAGTTGATTTCTACGGTAGTTCTACAGGGTTGTACCTCGCCAAAATACTCGGCATAAAGTCGGTTATAAGTCTTGAAATCATCTTTCATATTGGTTAGAAAAACGGTGACGTCGACCATGTTGTCCCATTTTGAGCCGCAATCCTCCAGGATATATCTGATGTTGTCAAAAACGGCACGGCACTGTGTTTCGATGTCATAGCTCAGTATTTTTCCGTTTTCATCGAGGGTCACTCCGGGTATGTCTTTGCTGTCTCGTTTGCGGGGGCCTACACCGGACAAAAAAAGAAGGTTGCCTACGCGGCGTGCGTGTGGGTATTGGCCTACGGCTAGTGGGGCACGGGGGGAGTTTAGGAGTTCTTTGTTCATGGTAAGTTGGTATGTTGGTAATTGGTAATTGGTGGTTGGTAGTTGGTAGTTGGTAGTTGGTATGTTGGTAGTTGGTATGTTGGTATTTGGTATGTTGGTAGTTGGTATGTTGGTAATTGGTATTTGGTATGTTGGTATTTGGTATTTGGTATGTTGGTATTTGGTATGTTGGTAGTTGGTATGTTGGTAATTGGTAATTGGTAATTGGTAAGTTGGTATTTGGTATGTTGGTAGTTAGAGAGGCTACTAATTAAGAAATCTCTATGCATACGTTCTTTGGTTCTGTGAAAAAGTTTAAAGCATAAAATCCTCCTTCGCGGCCAACGCCAGAGTCTTTGACACCACCGAATGGTGTGCGTAAATCACGCAGCAGCCAGCAGTTTGTCCAGACAATGCCCGATTGCAGTTGTTGTGCCATGCGAGCAGCGCGGTTGATGTTTTGTGTCCAGATAACAGAAGCTAAACCATAACGAACCGAGTTTGCCATCTTCATTGCCTCATCTTCACTGTCGAAAGGCGTAATGGTTACTACTGGGCCAAAAATTTCTTCCTGATTGGTACGGCAATTATAATCTAAACCTTCAATAACAGTCGGAGCTACAAAATAACCATTGGCGCAGCGTCCTTCGGGGTTTACTGCGTAACCGCCTGTTAATACTGTGCCGCCCTCTTCTTTGGCTAGTTCAATGTAAGATAGAATTTTTTGCTGATGATCTTTCGAAACCACTGCGCCGACATTGACAGCCTCGAGCGGATCTCCGATTTTTAATTTGGATACCTTTTCGACAAAATCTTTCTTGAAACATTCATAGATGCTTCGTTCTACAAAAATTCTGGAGCTGCAGAGGCAAATCTGTCCCTGATTGGCAAAAGAGGAGCGTACGGTGGTAATCAGCATTTTATCATATTCACAGTCGGCAAAGATAATGCTGGGATTTTTACCACCCAATTCCAGGGATAGTTTTTTGAATTTGGGAGCCGCAACTGCTGCAATTCGTTCGCCTGTGGCGGTGCCGCCGGTAAAGGATATCGCCTTTATTTCGGGGTGTTCCACAATGGCCTGTCCGGTTTTGCCACCCAATCCGTGTACAATGTTCAGTACGCCTGCTGGCAATCCTGCATCGATGCAGATTTGAGATAGGAGATAGGCTGTCATGGGTGTTACTTCCGATGGTTTGGCCACAACGCAGTTGCCCGATGCCAAAGCGGGAGCTATTTTCCAACTGAAGAGGTAAAGTGGCAGGTTCCAGGGCGAGATACAACCAACCACACCAATCGGTTGTCGAATGGTATAGTTGATGACTTTGTCCTCCATGATATGCGCCTCGCTTGCCCAATGCAAAATGGCTGTCGCAAAGAAATGAAAGTTCTGGTTGGCTCTTGGGATATCTACGGCTTTTGCCAATGATAGTGGTTTGCCATTATCAATACTCTCTGCCAATGCCAATTCGTCAAGTCTTTCCAGAATAAGATCTGCCACCCGCACAAGGATGCGCGAGCGCTCGGCTGCGGGCATAACCGACCAAGCAGGAAAAGCAGCCTTTGCTGCTTGTACGGCTAGGTCCACGTCTCTGTGGTCTGAATCGGGTATCTGGCTGTACACTTCTCCGATGGCGGGGTCGTAATTATCGAGGTAATTGCCGCTTTGCGGGGGAGTGAGTTGGCCGTTGATGTAGTTTTGTAGTTTTTGCATTTTGGTATCAAGTATCAAGTATCAGGTATCAGGTATCAAGTATCAGGTATCAAGTATCAGGTATCAAGAACCGAAGTTCCGCGAAGCGAATCAATACTTGTGACTTTTGTTGAAATTTTATTTTATTGAACGACTAGTTTGCCTTTGGCGATTATTTTTTTGTCTTGTTGTGATTACAAACTCTTCGTTCTACCCCCGTCCACCGGCAAATTTATTCCATTGATATAAGATGCTGCGGGTGATGCTAAAAAGGCGATGGCTGCGGCAATTTCTTCAGGTTCGGCGAAGCGGGCGGCGGGGATTTCAGCCATCATTTCATTGCTGACAGCTTCGCTGCTATGACCACTTTTATTGGCTTTGTTATAAATAATCGACTGCAGGCGAATGGTATTGGTAGCGCCTGGCAATACATTATTGACCGTGATGCCGTATCTGCCTAGTTCATTGGCCAGGGTTTTTGCCCAGCTCGCCACTGCTCCACGGATTGTGTTCGAAACGCCCAGATTTTCCAGAGGCTGTTTTACTGAGGTGGAAATAACATTTATAATGCGTCCGTAGCCGCTGTCGATCATTCCCTGCATGACACTTTGTACCAAAATCTGATTGCAGATGAGGTGCATTTCAAAAGCAGCGCGAAAGGCATCGATGCCAGCTGTATGTGCCGGTCCGGCTGCGGGGCCTCCTGTATTGTTTACAAGGATATGTATGATTTTATTGCCCGAAAGATAGCTTTGTAAAGACTCCTGAAGTAGGCGTGGCTCGCTGAAATCGGCCGAGAAGTAGTCGTGTTCTTGTCCCTGACTAACATCGAGGCTATCCATGGCATCCTGCAAGGAGGTTTCATTTCTGGCAACGAGTATTACATTGGCGCCAAGGGCTGCTAGTTCCATAGCTGCTGCTTTTCCGATTCCCTGTGTGCTGCCGCAGACGAGTGCGTTTTTTCCTTTGAGTGAGAGGTTCATTATTTGGTCTTTAGGAGGTTAGTACTTTAGGTAGTTAGTTGGTATTTGGTAGTTGGTATGTTGGTTAGTTGGTAGTTGGTAGTTGGTATGTTGGTATTTGGTAGTTGGTATTTGGTAGTTGGTATGTTGGTAATTGGTATGTTGGTAATTGGTGGTTGGTAATTGGTAGTTGGTGGTTGGTATTTGGTGGTTGGTAATTGGTAAGTTGGTAATTGGTAAGTTGGTATTTGGTGGATGGTAATTGGTATTTGGTATTTGGTAGTTGGTATGTTGGTAGTTGGTAAGTTGGTAGTTGGACTTGTGCTTTAGACCTGATGTCTGATAATCTACTGAAGCGCAAAAATAGTCATTTTCCCTTATTTAAAACCTTTTTCAGTCTTGATTCTGTTGTATGCGAGCTGTACTTTTTGGAATTTTTCCTCTGCGAAAGAGCTTAGACTGTTACTTTCTGTTATTTTATCGGGATGATACTTGTTGACTAAAATTCTGTAAGCATCCTTTATCTGTTGCTCGCTGGCATCGGGGTTGATTTTAAGGGTTCTGTAGCTTTTGTCAAGTTCCGATAGGAAATTAGAGGAAATGGCTTCAAAATCATTTGCACTAATGCCAAGGTGTATGCCAATAATTTTGAGGGTGGCCAATTCTTTGTCTTCAATTGCAGCGTCGGCATTGGCTATGCCAAACAGAAAAAAAAGCAGTTGCAATCGGGTTTCGTAATTATTTTTGCTTCTGAGCTGCTGTGTAATTTTCCGAATATCCCATTCCTGTTTCATGGTCTTATTCAGGATTTTCAGGTACTCTGCGGCCTTGATTTCTCCGTACTGTTCTTTCAAAAAATTAAAAATATAGGTGCTTTCTGTCTCCTGATTGTCAGATTTTGCCTTTAGAATGGCAGTGGCTAAAATCATGGTACTAAAAATAAAATCGCCCGATTCGCCATTTTTGCGATCTCCCTCCCAAAGAAAAAATCCGTCGCGGTGCAATTTATCGATGATTGATCCTATCGCAAAGCCAGCCATGGCGCCAAATAGTCCTGCTCCACTCAGTCCGAGCAGTGTTCCGATGATGCGGGCGAACCAGGTTTGGAGGATATTCATCATAGATTTTAATATTGAGTTTAGTACTTGATATGAGGTATCAAGTATCAAGTATCAGGACTTTTTCGAAAAGGTATATCTTTTAAGAGAATTCGAACGAATTTTTGATGCTACTTGCTACTTGCTACCTGCCACTTAATACTATCCTAGTATTCCCAAAAATTTTTCATCATATCAGTCCCATATTTCAACCAGGAATCTGAGTTGCCTGGGGCTTGATTTTGTTCGTCATATTTAGGGCTTATTTTTTCAGCTTGGCTTACAATGTTTGCCTTGAGGCGGGCATCGACAAAATCGGCCATTTTAACAATGGCATCTCTTGCTTCTGGCAGATATGGCCAGCCGAAGTGCCAGACATGAAACATGCCTTCCCAGATATCCACTTTGATGTCGGCATTGAACTTTTTGGCGTTTGATACCATACGCAAGGTATCGCTCAGCAGTATTTCATCTGTTCCAACCTGAATTAGAATAGGAGCGGTATTACTGTAATCTCCAAAAAGCGGTGAAATGTGCGGATGATCAGCATCCATATCTGCATGGTACCATTTGGCCCATTTTTTTGCATGTTCGGGCATCAGCAGCGGGTCTTTATCGCTGTGGGTTTCCATACTGTCGCCACTAAGGCTCAGGTCGGTCCATGGTGAAATCACACAGGCTGCAAGGGGCTGTGGCAAGCCCATTTCCTTCAGCTTCAAGAGGGTAGAGAGGCAGAGTCCACCACCGGCCGAATCACCCATAATAATAATGTCGTTGGCATCGTAGCCATGTTTGTCCATCAGCCATAAATAAGCAAATACACTGTCCTCTAGTGCAGCAGGGAAGGGGTGTTCGGGCGCGAGTCGATAATCGAGACTAAGGGCACGTATGCCGGTTTCCGCTACAATTTTTCCCACCAAACCTCTGTGCGAAGCTGCCGAACCGATAGCATAACCTCCCCCGTGCAGATACATAATTACCTTATCGGGATATCGGTTGCCATGCGCAGTAGCAGGAATCGCCCATTCTGCCGAAAATTTGGCAAAGGGCTCGGTTTTATAATTTACATTTTTTGGCGGTCTGATTCTGGAAAGCGCTTTGTCTTGTTCTATTCTTAGCTGCTGAATATTGTTCAGATATGCAAGACTGCGTTGCCTGAGTTGTCTAATAAAATATTTTGCCAGATTTGCCTGTATGCTTGCCATAGTTCAAATTCAAATATAGAAATTTGGTATCAGTATAAAGTTAGCTTTTTTGTAAAATATCAACAAGTAAACAACTAAAAGTTTACAAAAAGCTTCTAATTTGGCAAGTTTTACAAATAAAAAAAAGGTTGCCTTTGCGGGACAACCTTTCGAATATAAACATAATATTATTTAAGCATTGAGCATCTTACGCACAAATGGAGGTAATACAAAGGCTGCGCGGTGAACCTGAGCATCGTAAACCTTGAGATTGTGTTTTGCAGAGAAAGCATTTGCAGCCTCATCATTCAAACTGTTCAAGTGGTGAACATTGCCTTTGGTAGCGCAGGTAAAACTCCACAAACCGGTAGGATAGGTGGGGATATGCGCCAGGTAAGTATTTACTCTATCTGCTCCGAAAATACCTTTCAAGCAATGATTCAATTCAACAAAAGCTTTTTTGTGGAAATGTGGACCCTCGCTCTGTAATGCCAAAACACCGTCGGCTTTGAGAATGCGCTGAACATTTTTGTAGAAAGTTTCAGAGAAAAGACCTTCTGCAGGACCTGCAGGATCGCTACCATCCACCAAAATTACATCGAAAGACGCATCTGCTGCCTCAGCTACATATTTGATACCGTCGGCGATATGCAATTCAAGTTTTGGATTATTAAATTCACAGGCGATTTGTGGAAGGTGCAATTTACATGCTTCAACCACATTGCCGTCGATTTCAACCATGACAACATTTTCTACGCCATCGTAGCGGAAAAGCTCGCGGATGGTACCACCATCACCACCGCCGATTACCAATACCTTTTTAGGGTTTGGATGCGTTTGCATGGCAATATGTGAAATCATTTCATGATAGATGAACTCATCTTTTTCGGTGGTCATTACCAGATTGTCGATGGTAAGCATTTTACCATAGGCATAGCTGTTAAGTATCTGTACTGTTTGGAATTCAGACTTTGCTCTGTAAAGCAATTCACCTGTATGGCGCAATGACAATGCAAGGTTTTCATCCTTATCGGTAAACCAAACATCGCGTTTGAAGGTAACTTCATGCGAAAGCTCGGCCTCGGTACCTTGACGTTCTTTTATGAGATGGTCGATGCTGACGCGTTTCATCAGGTCAACCTGTCCGCGAAGCAGTTCCATGGCGGAACCGTAATCTGCTTCGAAAGCTTTTTTTAGATAATCGTAAGAAATCCAAGGATTTACTTCATCGCCGCAGGTGAAAATATCCACTGCTGCATATTGGTATTCGGGCCAGGTGTGAATCGCAAGGTGGCTCTCCTGAATAACTACAACACCCGATACACCATAAGGCGAAAAGTGGTGGAAAGTAGAATTGATAACGGTGGCTCTGGCTTCTTTGGCTGCGTCAACCATTGATTTTTCAATAGTAATCACATCATTGAGAATATCGGGTGTACAACCGAAAAACTCAACCAAAATGTGTCTTCCAAGTGATTTGCTCATAGTTTTTGTAATGTAAATTGGTTGAAACGATAAGTGTTTGAATGCTATCTGATAGCCGCTGCCGTCGTTTTTTGGCTTTGGTTTGCAAATGTCGGGGCAAAGATATAAAACCCAATACGCAATTGAGTGATTTTAGTTTAAATTTTGATGAATTTTTACAAAAGATAATTTAAGGTTTCCCAAATTCACTAATTCCGGCCCATTCGAGACTTTTATCCCAAACTTTTGCGGCTATTTCCTGATTTTGAGCCAGTTTACTCAGTTTTGCAGGCTTTTTATTTGCAAAATAGCGTCCGTTGAAAGCTGTTGCTTCGGGAGCAGAGGCCAGAAAAACCGAAGTCTCAGCTCCTTTATCGGCAGGGGTTAGGAATCTTCGTCCCAATTCTACCAGTCTTTTGAAGAAGCCAGAGCCGCTGTTGCCAAAGCCTGTATTTACTACTCCAGGATGCAGGCAATTAGTAATGATTCCTTCCGATGCATATCTTTTTGATAATTCGGTAGTAAAGTAAACATTGAATAATTTACTGAGCCCGTACTGATAGAACTGCCCGAAAGTTTTTTCTCCTTCAAGATTGTCCCAATCAATTTTAGCCACAAATTTGTGTGCTAGAGATGAAACGTTGACCACTCTTTTCATTTCTCCGGCTAAAACCAAATCCATCAGATAATGCGTATTCAGAAAATAACCCATATGATTGAGACCAATGGTGTACTCTCTGTTGTCGGGACTCAGTTCTTTTTTACCAAAAATGCCACCAGCATTATTAACCAATACGTCGATATGGCCATAAGCCTCTCTGAATTCTTTTGCAAATTGTCTTATAGAATCATGTGATGCAAGGTCGCAAAGCATGAGATCGATGTTGTCATTTCCACTCGCCTCGATAATTTCTTTTCTGGCAGCTTCGCCTCGTTCTTCGCTGCGGCATTGTAAGATAACCTGAGCACCTTGTTTAGCAAGCGCCAGTGCGGTTGATTTTCCGATGCCTGAATTGGCTCCCGAGACAAGTACGATTTTATTTTTCATGATGATTATAAATTTGCCTCAAATTTACTGAATATGGCGATTATTGTTGCTAATATTGAACTAAACTTTCATTAAAAAGCATTTTGGTAGCATTTTTGCTATGGAGAACCCGCAAAGCCAATAATATATTTGAATGAGTCTTTGCTACTCAATTAGTATTTTTATGACAATAGTGAGATTAGTGTATTTATTATTGTTGTTTCTTTTTCTGGGTTCAACAGCAGAGGCTCAGTCGGAAGAAATAGACAGTTTGAAAATTTATAACTTCGAAGAAGCGGTCATCTCTGTTAACAAGGAGGTTGAATTGGTAAAAACTGTACCTAGCGAGGTGTTTATTTTAAAACAAAAAGACATTGAAAAAATCAATGCTCTAAATACCGCTGATTTATTATTTGCCAACGGCATACAGGTTCAAAAAAGCCAAATGGGTGGCGGAAGTCCTGTCATCAGAGGTTTTGAGGCAAGCAGAATTGTTTTAGTGGTAGATGGGGTAAGATTGAATAATCTCATTTACAGAACTGGTCACTTGCAGGATATAGTAAAAACTGATGTTAATAGCCTGGAACGGATTGAAGTGCTTTTCGGACCAGCATCGAACCGCTATGGCAGCGATGCTTTGGGAGGAGTCATCCATCTTTTTACAAAAAAGCCAAAGTTGGCAGTTGATTCGCTTCTACTCTTTAATTTATCGGCGATGACTGCTTACAATTCTGCTAATAATGGAATTTCAGGTCATCTCGATTTTAATTTCGGTAAACCCAGATTTGCATCTTTCAGTTCTATTAGCTTTAATAGATTTGGAGATTTGCGTTCAGGTAAAAACAAAAACCCATTTTACGATACTTCTTATGGAGAAAGAAATATTTATGCTGGACTAAGCCAAAACGGGCAGGATACTGTAATTAGTAACTCAAATCCATTGATGCAAAAAGGGTCAGGATACAGCCAGTATGATATAGTTCAGAAGTTTATATTCAAACAATTAGATAATTTGACGCATGGTCTGAATTTACAGTTTTCAAATTCTACAGATGTACCGAGATATGACAGACTAACCGATTTGTCGGCTTCAACAGGATTGAAATTTGCAGAATGGTATTATGGGCCCCAAACTCGTTTGTTAGCTGCATATGACCTCAATTATCGAAATCCAAACCTGTTTTTTGAGTCGCTCCATTTCGGATTGAATTATCAATATCTTATAGAAAGCAGGCATACTCGAAACTTTGGGAATGCTTTCCTCAATAGTAGAATT
This sequence comes from Saprospira sp., assembly GCA_044372705.1. Taxonomy (GTDB): domain Bacteria; phylum Bacteroidota; class Bacteroidia; order Chitinophagales; family Saprospiraceae; genus Saprospira. The sequence continues at coordinate 9,272 of JBILRK010000003.1, forward strand.
GAATATGTTCAGGTTATTGGATCGAATCTCGATTTTAAGAAAACCTTGAGTAAGCATGAACTTCGCTTTGGTTATGACATTCAGGTTAATCTATTAAAATCAACAGCATTTAAAACTGATATTTTTACTGATACCACTGCAGTTATTAGTAGCAGGTACCCTGATGGAATAAATAACCTCAATCATTTTGCGCTTTATTTTTCGCATAGTTGGAAAATTAATGAACAGTTGACCTTAGTTGATGGACTCAGATTAGGTTATTCAATCTTGAATTCTACGATTTCCAACAATGAAGTCATGTTCAATTTGCCATATAATGACATCAGACAACAGACGCCAGTTTATTCGGGAAGTGCTGGCCTGGTATTTACACTTCGCGACGAATTAAAGCTTTCTGCGATGCTGTCGAGTGGCTTCAGGGTGCCAAATGTAGATGATTTGAGTAAAATATTTGAATCAGCACCAGGTGCTGTAATTGTCCCCAATAGAAATTTGCGACCCGAAAAAACAATCAGCTATGAATTGGGGATAAGTAATATTTTTGTTGAGCGATTTAAGCTTGAAAGCTCGGTTTACTACAGCGATTTTTTTGATATTGTATTAGTAGATAAGTTCACATTCAATGGTGCAGATTCTTTGCTCTTTGACGGAGTAAACAGTGCTGTTTTTGCTAATCAGAATAAAAAAGCGGCATATATAGTTGGTTTTAGTTCCCGATTCAGCGGTAGAATTGTCGGAAACCTTTTTCTTAACCTAAGTGCTAATTACAATTATGGTAGAATCAAAACCGACAGTACTGATATTCCGCTCGATCATATACCACCTTTGCTATTGCGTGGATCCTTGTCCTTTGTTAATAAAAAATTTAGTGCAGAAGTATTCAGCTTGTATAATGGCTGGAAAAGATTGAAAGATTATTTCCTGAACGGGGAAGATAATGAGCAATATGCCACTCCGCTTGGTATGCCTGCATGGTTTACCATAAATCTGAATGCTTCTTACAAGATTAACAAAATAATCATAATTCAAATAGGAATTGAAAATATTTTAGACACTCAATATCGAACATTTGCAAGTGGTATCAATGCTCCTGGCAGAAATTTCCAGGTAGCTCTCAGAGCAAAATTTTAACAGCAACTTATAGAGAAATATCAATAAAAAAGCCCGCATTTGCGGGCTTTTTTGATTTTAATGGAGTTGTCTTCCAGGATAATGTCAGAAAGAAATGAAGTTAGAAGTTAGAAGTTAGAAGTTAGAAGTTAGAAGTTAGAAGTTAGAAGTTAGAAGTATATTCTTTCATTCTTTCCTCTTTCATCTCGTCATACTGACGAGACATTCTTTCACACTTTCACTGCGTGGAGCTCTCTCGTCTTGGGACGAGATCGGTTCCTCTTTCATTCTTTCATCTTAAGAATTACATCATTCCACCCATACCTCCGGGCATACCAGCAGGCATAGAAGGATTATCTTCCTTAATGTCGCTGATGACACATTCTGTAGTTAGAATCATACTTGCAATTGAAGCGGCGTTTTGAAGTGCAACACGAGTTACTTTTGTTGGGTCGATAACACCAGCTTTTTTAAGGTCTTCATACACCTCTGTGCGGGCATTATAACCGTAATCAGATTTGCCTTCTTTTACTTTCATCACCACTACTGAACCTTCAACACCGGCATTTTCAGCAATGACGCGAAGTGGTGACTCAAGCGCTGTGCGAACGATGCTGATACCAGCAGTTTCGTCATCATTAAGACCAACCATGTTGTCAAGAGCATCCAAACAACGGATAAGGGCAACGCCGCCACCAGGTACGATACCTTCTTCAACAGCGGCACGGGTAGCATGCAATGCGTCATCGACGCGGTCTTTTTTCTCTTTCATTTCAACTTCGGTAGGAGCTCCGATGTAAAGAACTGCCACACCACCTGCCAATTTGGCAAGACGCTCTTGCAGTTTTTCTTTGTCGTAGTCAGAAGTTGTATTTTCGATCTGAGCTTTGATTTGAGCAATGCGACCTGTTACTTTGTCGGCAGAGCCTTGTCCGTTCACAATCGTTGTATTGTCTTTGTCTACAGTTAAGCGTTCGCAGCTTCCTAGGTCATCCAATTGTACATTTTCCAAAGTATGACCTGTTTCTTCAGAAATTACTGTACCGCCAGTTAGGATTGCGATATCCTCGAGCATAGCTTTGCGACGGTCGCCAAAACCAGGAGCTTTAACAGCAACAACTTTAAGTCCGAGACGGATACGGTTTACAACCAAGGTACTAAGTGGTTGAGTGTCGAGATCTTCGGCAATAATCAAAAGCGGACGACCTGCACCATGAGCTTTCTCAAGAACTGGAATCAACTGTTGAACATTGCTGATTTTTTTGTCATGAATAAGAATCATTGGATGTTCGTATTCACAATCCATAGTCTCAGTATTGGTAACAAAGTAAGGTGACAGGTAACCGCGGTCGAACTGCATCCCTACAACTTTGTCAACATAGGTTTCACGACCTTTAGCTTCCTCAACTGTAATTACGCCATTGGTTGTTACTTCCTGCATAGCATTGGCAATCAATTTTCCGATTTCAAAATCATTATTGGCTGATATAGTTGCAACCTGTTCGATTTTAGAAAAGTCATCACCGATGATTTCACTCAGACCCTTAAGGTGATCAACCACTTTGTTGACGGCTTTGTCAATCCCGCGCTTGAGGTCCATAGGATTGGCACCTGCAGCAACCAGTTTCATACCTGAGTTTACAATTGCCTGAGCCAATACAGTTGCAGTTGTAGTGCCATCACCTGCAACATCGGCAGTTTTTGATGCTACTTCTTTGGCCATCTGTGCGCCCATGTTTTCAATTGCATCTTCCAATTCAACTTCTTTTGCAACTGTAACACCGTCTTTGGTGATGTGCGGAGCACCAAATGATTTTTGAATAACTACATTACGACCTTTTGGGCCGAGGGTTACTTTTACCGCATTTGCCAATGCGTTGATGCCATGACGCAATTTCTCGCGGGCCTCTGATTGAAAACTAATATTTTTTGCCATGTTATTTTTGAATTTTTAAGTTGTAATAATTGAATATTATTAAGTATCAAGTATCAAGTGTCAAGATTTTTTTTGAAATCAGAAGTTAGAAGTTAAAAGTTAGACTCATCTTTAGGACGAGAAGAAGGTAGAAACTTCCTCTTTCCTATTCTATAACTAGTATTCTAGTACCACGTACCTCGCTCCTCCGCACTATAAAATCTTTCCTCTCGTCAGTATGACGAGACATTCTTTCACACTTTCATCTTTAAACTATTACTAAGATGTCATCTTCTCTCATAATCAGATAATCGATTCCCTCGAGGCTGATTTCCTGACCTGCGTATTTTCCGTAAAGTACGATGTCGCCAATCTTTACAGTCATTTTTTTATCGTCTTTGCCAGGGCCAACAGCGATAACTTCGCCACGTTGTGGTTTTTCTTTGGCTGTTTCAGGGATATAAAGGCCGCCTTTTGTAGTCTCTTCGGCCGGAGATGGCTTAATTACGACTCTATCATTAATCGGTTTCATGATGAAAAATAATTTTATGGTTGTTAAATAAAATTGATTTGTGAGGCAGTTTTTCTGCCATTTATAATATACCCTAATCAGTTAATGTGCCAAGGCCAAGAAATGGACAATTTTGCAGATTTTGACATAGGATTTTGTCAGATTTTATCTATTGAACTGCCGAAATGTCAGTCTTGGTTTTAGCTTTTCTGGTATCGTGGTGTCAATAATTTGATTTTAAAATTTTTGATTGGAATTTTTTAAAAATAGCGTTCAAATATGCTTAACTTGCGTTCAATTATCAAATTTACTTTTGTATATCCTAACTTTATTAAACAAAAACTTTCTTATGAAAAGAATTTTTCTTTTTGTGCTGTCGGTTTTGATGTTTCAAAACCTTTACAGTCAGAATTTTGACGCTAACTTCCTCGATGGAAGGATTATGTTCAGAATTAAGGGCGAACCTTATGAAAACAAATCGGGTCAGGTTCGTACAAATCCAAACAGTTTCAGTCTGATTGAGGATTTGAATAACTATCCGGTTCTAAAAAATCTATTAGAGGAATATGGAGTTCAAAAATTTGAACGCCCCAGCTATTTCAGTTCAAGAAAAGAACTTAGAAATATCTACCGACTTATATTTAGTAATCATGCCAAAATTGACGAATTGGTATCTAAGCTCGAAAAGCTTGATTTCATAGAATTTGTAAGCAAAGAACCAATTTACAAAACAGGTTTTGTGCCAAACGATACCAATCATAGTGGTACCGATAAATGGTATCACACTTTGGTTGGTTCAGAAAATGCCTGGAATATCAGCCTTGGACGCAGTGGTGTGAAGGTAGCCATTATCGACAATGCTGTCTTCTGCGGACATTCAGACTTAACTACTTTTGCGCAGTATGATGTTGCGGATAATGACAACAATGCAACTCCTCCAACAATTTACAACACCGATCAGGGATGGTCTCATGGTACACATTGTGCCGGTTTGGCAACAGCCGATATTAACAATGCTAGAGGTATTGCTTCATTGGGCGGAAATGTAGAGTTGATTGGTGTGAAATGTACGCCAAACTCTGCCAGCTCAGGTTCTGTTTACTATTCCTACGATGGTATTCAATGGGCATGCGAGAATGGTGCACATGTTGTTAGCATGTCATTTGGCGGTCCTACTTCCAGTTCTGCACTTCAAACACTTATCAATGCTTATCCAAATATTGTGTTTTTAGCTGCTGCAGGAAATGATGGTAATACTACAGTTCAGTATCCTGCCGGTTATAACAATGTAATAGGTGTAGGTTCTGTAAACAGTAACGATGCACGCTCTAGTTTTTCCAATTTCAACGGTGGAACAACCTTTGTTGATATTGCCTCACCAGGTGGTTATTCAAACGGTGGTTTGTTGAGTACGGTTTATTCAACTGGAGGAAATTCATACGCCAGAATGGGTGGAACCTCTATGGCTACACCATTTGCAGCAGGTCTTGTAGGTTTGATGTTGAGTGTTAATCCTACTTTGACACCAACACAGGTGCTTAACTGCCTTATTTCAACTGGTGTTAATATCAATCAGAATATTGGACCTCGTATTAGTGCGCTTGCAGCATTACAATGTGTTCAGAATACACTTACTGCCGGGAAACCAGTAGCCGATTTCTTTGCCTTGCCACGCGATATCATTCAGGGCAACAGCACTACTTTTTATGACAATTCGGTAGGTAATGGTTCTAATATCGCAACTTGGGTTTGGACCTTCCCTGGTGGAACACCTTCAACTTTTGTAGGCCAAACTCCTCCTGCAATTACTTATGCAGCCACAGGTGTTTACAATGTAACACTCAAAGTGGTAAATGCCAATGACTCAACAACCATTACCAAAACAGGCTATATCAATGTTACATTGGAGCCTTATGGCGAATGGATCCGTCAGAATTCAGGTTTTACAACTGCAAACAGAGGAATCAACCATATTTCAATTGTTGATGCCAATACTGTATGGGCCCTTGGATATGATGGTTCTGGTGGAGCTGCCAACGTGCAGCAGTTTACCAAAACCACCAATGGTGGTGCTACCTGGACCCCAGGTAATATCAATGTTGGTAATACAGGTTTAGGTATTTCCATGATTCATGCCCTCGATGCCAATACTGCCTGGTTGGCTGCTTATCCAACTGCAGCGGGTCAAACCGGAGGAATTTGGAAAACAACCAATGGTGGAACAACATGGACACGCCAAACTACTGCCACCTTTAATAATGCTGCTTCATTTACCAATGTGGTATATTTCTGGAATGCCAATGAAGGTGTATGCCAGGGTGACCCAATCAATGGTGAATATGAAATTTACAGAACAACGAACGGCGGAACAACCTGGACCCTTGTTCCCGGCGCCAATATTGCAAACCCCTTGAGCGGTGAGTACGGTTATACCAGAGGTATAGAAGTTATAGGAGATACCGTTTGGTGTACCACAAATACAGGTCGTATTTTAAGATCAACAAACAGAGGCCAAAATTGGTCTGCATTTACTTCACCAATTGCCGATTTTGGGGGAGCTTCTATGAGTGCCAATTTGTCATTTGGTTCTGGCAACAATGGTATAATTGTAGATATTAACAGAGTTGTTTATCGTACTACTAACGGTGGCCAAACCTGGACAACTGTAACAAGCTCTGGTACGGTATTTAGTACAGGTCTCTGCTGGATTCCAAATACAAATATTGTTTTCACAACAGGTGCAGGGGCTGGCGCTTCTGGTTCTTCTTACAGTGAAGATGGTGGTACAAGCTGGAATATTATTGATACAGAACAGCATTTGTATGTTGATTTTACCAACCCTTCTGTTGGTTTTTCTGGTTGGTTCAATACTTCAGCTACCTCAAACGGTATGTGGAAATGGAACAACCTGAGCAGCCCTTTCAATACTGCTTTCAGTGCAAACAGAACCGTATGTGTTAATACAGCTGTAAGCTTTACCGATCAAACTACTGGTGCTACACCAACCACATGGCAATGGAGCTTCCCTGGTGGAACACCTGCTACTTCTACTCAACAAAATCCATCAGTAACTTATGCTGTTGCAGGAGTTTATCCTGTTTCACTTACGGTGAGCGATGGTTTGAATGTTAGTACCTTCTCTGACACTGCATATATCACAGCTGTCACACAACCCGCTCAGCCATCTGTTATCACAGGTCCTGCAAGTGTTTGTGCTTTTGCTACTGAAACATACAGCGTTTCCAATAATCCGAATCTTTCATTCAACTGGTCTTACCCTGCAACCTGGACGGGCATGAGCAGTTACAACATTACCAATGTTACCTTCGATAATACTTCAGGTGTTATAACGGTTACAGCCAATAACGTTTGCGGAAGCTCTGCCCCAAGAACGCTAAGTGTCGCTATCGGAGCTTTACCTGTAGCGGGTTTTAGCTATGTAGATAATAATGGTAACGTAACATTTACAAATACTACTACAAATGCTACAACATGGCAATGGAGTTTTGGAGATGGAAATAGTGCTACTTCACAATCTCCACAAAATAATTATGCTACAGGTGGTACTTACACGGTAACGCTTATTGCAACAAATAGCTGTGGCGATTCGGATACTACAACACAGCAAGTAACAGTAAATATTGTTAGTTCAACAATTGCTGCTGAACTTGCCAATTTGAAAATCTATCCAAATCCTGCCAAAAATATAATCACTGTTGATGGTTTTAATGAAACATTGATGGGTGAACTTATTATGGTTAGAGATGTATTGGGCAGAACCCTAATTACAAATGTTGTTAATTCAACAAATCAGTCTGTTAATATCGAAAATCTTGCCACTGGTATCTATACCATCGCTGTCAAAGACAGGATTTTTAAATTCATAAAGAATTAAAAATTAAGTTCTAATTTTTAAGAAAGGGCAGAGGTACACTAGTATTTCCTGCCCTTTTTTTATGATGAATTTGGATAGCTAAATTTGAATAATTCAAAACTACTTTGATGAAGATGAACTAAAAATCTTAAAATAATGTTTGAATAATTATGCAATTGATATAAATTTGTATAATTATATTAACATTATGGCAAATAAAACACCTTTATTGCTGCCCCGCGATCAAAGAATTATGGAGACGCTGGGTGAAAATATTAAACTCGCCCGACTTCGTCGCAGGCTGAGCGGACAGCTCGTATCAGAAAGAGCCGGAATCAGCAGAACTACACTTATTTCTATAGAAAAAGGTGATGAGGGGGTTAGCATCGGATTTTATTTGTTGGTACTGCATGCACTTGGCCTAGAAAAGGATTTTTTGAAATTGGCCGCCGATGACGTGTTGGGCAGGAAATTGCAGGACTTGCAGTTGGTAACCAAGAAACGTGCTCCAAAAAGAAAGAAAAATGAGTAAGCGGACCATACATGTATATGCAGACTGGCATAGACCGGATTCACCTGTACTAATGGGCTTTCTATACGCCGAACTTCTACGGGGTAAGGAGATTTTTTCTTTTGAGTACAGCAAGGACTGGCTTAAAGGAAATTTAGAGTATAGATTAGATCCTGATTTGGAATATTACAGTGGTATCCAATACCTGAACGATATTGAAAAATCAAATTTTGGATTATTTCTTGATTCTTCGCCCGACAGATGGGGCCGCTTACTTATGAAAAGAAGGGAAAGTGCCATCGCCAGATTTGAGCAAAGAAAAGAAAATAAACTCTTCGAATC
>JBILRK010000215.1:0-4769 GCA_044372705.1 Saprospira sp.
TGGCATTCATTTGTTATACAGCACCGAGGTAAATATAAGTAAGTTTTTTTTATTAAGAATAAAAATGAATAAACTTTTAAAGAATTTAATTGTAAGATTTTATTAATCCTTCCTTAAGTTATAATTATGATTTAAAGATTATTCATTATCTGACCAATTTGTATTTCTATTATCATAGAGCTGATAAAAAAAATAAAAAAAAATGTGAGCTACTTAAAAATAGGTAACCCACATTTTTTATCGGTAAGTATTGAGCGATTATGGTATTATGTCTGCAGCATTCCTTACTGATAATTGTTTAGTTGTATTGAACTGTCCGACAATACCAATTAAATCGAAAGGTGTTGCAGGAACTGTACTTGTGGAGAATGTCGCAGCTGTACGGGTGTAAACTGTAATTGAGGCAGAGCCATCATTAACCACTAAATTTCCACCAGCAGAACCAAATGTAGGACCTCCTGAAGTAATTGAACTAATATTATCGACACGAACAAGGGTTGATTCCCATGTTTCGGAGTTTGCATTAATTTGTGTTAGGGTAGCAACTCGAGGTGTAACTGAATTTCCTGTAGAAACAACTGTAGAGGTAGTTGTCCCAAGTTGACTTACTTGCAATAAACCACTAAATTCCTCAAGGTTAGCACCTGTTATGTTTATTTCAACTTTGTCGCCAAGATTTAAGGTATGATTGGCTGTAAAACGAACTGTAATTCCATAGCCAAGAGAATCCTGAATAACAGCATTTTGAGTGACAATGTTTCCATTTGCTCTATCAGAGATAACAATACCTCTAATTTTTAAACTACCACTTACTGTTCCAGTAGCTCCGGTGTACTGTGCGCGAACGTCTTGGATATTAGCCAAAGTTGCACCGCTACCACAAGGTGAGCCACCAGTAACATCTACTGCTGGGTCTCTCAGTTGTACCTGATAAGTTGTAAATTGTCCCATTATGCCAACTACCTCAAGGGTGCCACAGGGAACAGGATTTGCAGCAAAAGTAGATGTGAATCTGCTGAAAAGGTCAATTGTACCAGTTCCATCTGTTAAATCGAGTGTACCGGAATATGTGGACGATCCGCTTAGCCCAGCATTTACAACTTTTATAAGAGAAGACTCATAAGTTTCGGCATTAGCTAAAAGGTCTGAAACCGTAACAATGGTAGGTGGTACTGCATTTCCGGTCGAAACTACAGTAACTGATCCGCTTGGAATATCTTCCAACTGCATAAGTCCGTTGAACTCGCTTAGTGTAGCTCCATCTAAAGGAATTTCAATCTGGTCTCCTTCATTGAAAGTGTGTGCAGAGGTAAAACGCACAGTAATACCAGCACTTGCATCCATGACAACCATATTCTGACTAACAATATTTCCTGTTGTGCGGTCTGAAATGACATAGGCATTGATTTTTGAATTTGTCGGTACAGATCCGCCAAATGCAGCACGAAGGGTTGAAATCGAGATAAGGTTACCTCCAACAGAAACGGTACAACGTGTTGAATTCAATGCGCCAAGATCTTCTGTGTCGCGAATGTATAGCTGTGCATCTGTGCCAAAATTTGTGTGGATGCCAAATGCTTTGCCATTGCCACCTGGCGTTAGGTCTGATGCAAAGGTTGAATAACCAGAGCTTCTTAATATAATAGCATTGCCGTTACAATCCTGAATACTTCTGTTTAATGAAGAAGAGGTTACTGCATCTGCATAGGTCTGTCCGCTGTCAGCTGTAGCGAATTGAACATTGTCTAGTTCAACAAGCATATTACGGTATCTTGTACTGTTTTTGATATCGAGTATGCTCACAGCCTTTGGTGTTACAATCTGATCTTTTGGTCCACCAATTAGAAACTTCGAAAGCATTCCTTCAGGAATTCTGTCACCGGCATCATTAATAGTTAGTTGATGATTGCCTTCATAGTCACCTACAAAAAGATCTTTACATTTAACCCAAACTTTTCTGCCCACAGGATATTCTGCATAGAGATTACTCAATTCGATACGCAGTTCTATACCAGCACTGTCGTCTTGAATAATAAGTTGTTTAAAAAAGTTACCGGCTTCATCAGATGAAACAACAATACCTTCAATTACCAGAGAATCGGTAATGAGTGTGGGTGTATTACCAATTGTATGCAATGCTTTGATGTCTGAAATTGTTGCATTAGGTGTAATAGAAGGGTACTCCTCAACTGGTGGCTCGTCGAAACGTTTTTTACAGCCCTGAATGGTACTTCCCAAAAGTAGTGCTGCAAATAATACAGCGGTGAATTGAATGATGTTCTTTTTCATAATATGTGTTTGATTGATATTATTTTAATTTTATGTAGCAATTAAATAGGTAAGCGATAAACAATACTCGCGAAATAATTGATGCCCAACCCATAGTTGTATCGAGTTGGGAAACTCGATGGGTCGTTATTCTCAAAATTGAAACGAAGCTGTTCAAAACCACCAGTGATGATGTTTCTATTATTCAGAATGTTGTTGACTCCAATATTTACATAAATGAAAGAGGTTTTTTCGCCTACTTTTATTCTGAATGATTTGCCACCAAAAATATCTATAGTGAATGCATTTGGCAACTGTTCCTGTGCCAGAATTGCTTCCCATTGTGCAGAACCGGGTTCAACAAATTGCTGTTGATATTGTGGATTATTAACTGTAGATACTGCCTCTATGGTTCTTCTGTCTGGATTAACATCAACAAAATTGCGCATCGTATAGTTAAAATTGACATTCAAAAACCAATATTTTGGTGAACTGTAATTGACACCGAAATTATAAGCCATTTGTGGAGAACCAGCTACATAAGCATTTTTCATGTAAGCTGTTTTGGCATTTACAACAGTATTTGGATCATTGTCAAGGTAAACTTTAATATCGGGACGAGATGTGTAGATAAACTCACCGATTGCTGCAACTGCATTAAGTTTAAGACCAGGCATAACTTCAAACTGACCAGCGAGTTCAATACCCATATGCTGTTTGTCAACACTTGTCATTACAAAATTCACAAAACCACTTTGCGCTGCACCATCTTCACCTACAAAAGCACTTTCAGAGTAGAAATTTCTGTTGTAATAATCGTTAAGGAAACGGGTAAAGTATCCCGCTACACGAGCTTTGATTTTTGGTGCGCTGAGAATATAACCTGCTTCTGTTCCGTAAACAGTAACATTGCTTATACCATCAACCAGTTGATCTCTGAAACTTGCAGAAACATAAGCATCTCGGAAATAGGGTGCGCGAGTACCATAGTTGGCATTAGCAAATATATAATTACGCCCGTTTATTTTATAAGTGGCACCACCTTTGAAACTATAATTCAGAGAGCTGAATGCGGTTCCTTTTCCAAAAGAGTTATCAGGGAAGCGTCCATTTCTTACGTTGCCTTCTCTCCAAAATCTTGTAAATAGCAATTCGGCTGCAGCAAACGCTTCAATTTTTCCAAAACGGAATACCGATTGTCCCCAGGCTGAGGCATTTTGAATATGAGAGAAATAATCGTAGCCAAATTTGTCACCTTTTCGAACAACTCCATTTGGATTATCGAGATTGTTTTGAGCAAAATTAGGATTATTGGCTGAATCTCTTTCAGCAAATTGATCGACATCGACCCAATAATCTGCACCCAATAAATCGTCAATAACTTTATAGTTGTGACCAATAAAATACTGGCCCTTTACACCTCCGTTAAGGGTAAGTGCATCGCTTACATAATTACGATAGATTGTATTAAAAGAATATTGTTTAACATCGTAGCGACGTTCTTCGATGATATAACGGGCACGTTTTTCAGTTCCCGAGAAATTCTCGTCGATACTGCTTCTGTTGGCCGAAAACATGCCGTCCCAATTTACCTGCAATAAATCGGGGTTTGCAACTAGCTGATCGCGGAGCTGAGAAGCAACTGTGCTGTCAGTATCATCGAAATAGCTAGGCCATTTTCTATAATATTCGGGACGAGGATCCGGAGCATTATACCAATTGAGTGCAGTGCTGCCATTTGTTCCAAACTGATACCCCAAAGAAGTACTTAGATTTTGTTTCTCATTAATATCCCAATCATGTGTAAGTATAAATACTGGAATGTGTGAAGATGAGTAACGGCTGTTGCGCATTACGCGTCCACTTCCGTCTTCTTTGGTTTGCCAACCCCAGGCAGGATTGTAGAAATAACCATTTTTGCCATAGGCATCGCGTGCTATTTCTTGTTGTTCCAAGGTTATCGGACTATTTGCTCCTCTCACGCGGGGTGCACCAAAAACTGAAAGGTTCAAACTATGACTTTTATTAAATCTTTTTTCTGCAGCAGCATAATAAGACGCTGCGCTGTAATAGGAGCCAGGAATCTGCGCCTGTTCTGCTCCTCGGAAAGAGCCCGAAATAGAAAAAGCCCAACCGTTTTTCATCATACCTGTTGAGTAGATAAACATTGGCCTGTAAACATATGAACGGTTGGATACTGCTACGCCAGCTCTAAACTGTTTCCACTGAGCAGAGGCTCTAACATCCATCTGAGTTGCACCACCAGGACCGCCAAAAGTATAGTCGGTAGTTCCTAATCCAATTGTATTATCGCGACTTCGGAAAGCGTCGTTCAATCCACCCCAAAGTGTCCAACTTGCTCTACCATTTTCCAATGAGTTCATTGGTATGCCATTAATATATACTGTTGAATATTCGGAATCGTAACCCCTGATACTAAAGCGCATGGCGCCAAAGGCAAATGCTGCAGTGTTAAAAAATACATCGCGAGAGGAGGTAAG
>JBILRK010000214.1:0-4769 GCA_044372705.1 Saprospira sp.
CCATTATAGCAGCTTGTACCAAGAAATCCGGATCTGCCATTAAGGTAGTTACAGAGACGAGTCAGGGAATTAAGGCAGAGTACGAAATGGATACCATCAGAAAAGTAAAACATGGTTTTTATCGTTCTTTTTGGCCCAATGGCAAATTGGCCAGTGAAATGACCTACCAAAACGACACTTTAGTAGGTAAGGAAAAAAATTACCATGAAAATGGAAAATTATCTGGCGAGTTTTTTTTAGTTGCCGGCAAATATCAAGGCGATTTCAAGTACTATTTTGAAAATGGTGTTTTGATGCAGGAAGGACGCCATGAAAATAATGCCATAAATGGTGAACTCAAAACATATTACGAGAACGGGAAACTAAAGGATATTGTAATAATGTCCGAAAATAAAGAGAAAGGACCTTTTACCGAGTATTATGACAATGGAAAACTAAAAACAAAAGGCGAATACGCCGGAGGCACTAATACCGAATATTGTTTATTAGAAACTTTCAAAGAGGACGGCAGTCCCGAAAAGAAAATGATTTGTAATGGTGAAGGCATATGTTGCACCATTTGGACCCTTGAAAAAGGTGATGCCAAGCCAAGCAGTTCTGTCTGTGAGAAAGTTATTGATGAAATGAAAGAAAAATGTAAACTGAAATAACCATTTTAGTTGTGATATCGTTTTATATTTGGGCTGTGTCTATTGATGCAGCCTTTATTAATTTATTAAAAGCATAGTTTTCATGAGAATATTGCTTTTTTTTAGCTTTATTTTTCTTCTGATGTTGATATTACAATCATGTAAAATTCAGGTTGTGACAGAAAAATCAGACGAGGGCATTTTATTTGCAAAATATCAGCAATTTAGAAAAACCAAAATAAAAAACGGATTTTACAGATTGTACTATGAAAATGGCAGTTTGTCGATGGAAATGTATTATAAAAATGGTAAATTGCACGGTGAGGAGAGAAGTTATCATCCAAATAGACAACTACAGAATATTGCTAATTCTGTAATGGGTTCTTATGAGGGCCCTTTTAAATATTGGTATGCAACAGGAACACTTTATCAGGAAGGAAACTATATTAATAATAACATTGAAGGTGATTTAAAGACCTATTATCCGAACGGTATATTAAAAGAAATTGTGTTTTTCAGTAAAAGTGTTGAAAATGGGCCATATACTTTTTATCATCAGAACGCTAAGCTCAAAGAAGAGGGTTTTTTTCTGAATGGACCAAACTTAGAGGGCACTATAAAACAATATAATGACGAAGCGCTGTTGATTAGAAAAAAGCAATGCGAGCAAGGTGTTTGTAAAACTGTTTGGGAATTGGACAGCTTGCCTGTAGATAAAGACTAAAACCATGACAAAAAATAGTTTTTTTAAAATTGCGTTCCTGTATTTTTGGGGAATTTTATCCCTCTCAGCTCAGGTTGTTGGGGGGAGGAACAGCTATGATTTCTTGAGCTTATCTTACAGTGCCAGGGCAACAGCTTTAGCCGGTAATTTAATCACAGTGAGAGATAACGACCTAGGTCTTGTTTTACAAAATCCAGCTGCACTGAACGAAGCAATGCATCACTCAGCAACTATTCAGCAAAGTGTATATTTTGCAGGAATAACTTATGGCCATGCCGGTTATGCTTATCAACTTAAAAAATTGCCCATAACCCTTCATGGAGGAATACAATATATCAGTTATGGTAAAATGCAACGACGTACAAGCATTGGAGAGGAGCAGGGAGAGTTTAATGCAAGCGATAATGCCATCGTTACAAGTATTTCTTATCGCGCAACAGATAAACTGAGTTTTGGTACCAATCAAAAATTGGTAATTTCTGCAATAGAAGGCTATAATTCCATTGGGTGGGCAAGTGATTGGGCAGCTATGTACGCCGATACGGCCAAAAGAGTAACCTTCAGTTTAGTGCTAAAAAACATAGGCGCCCAATTTACCAGTTATGCCAAGGACGGTAAGAAATATCCGCTCCCTTTCGATGCACAATTTGGTATGTCTCACAGACTGAAATACCTGCCGCTTCGTTTTAGTATCATCGGGCACCATTTACATCGTTGGAATATCCGCTATGATGACCCTTCGCTCGAAACTGAAAGTATAATTGGTGCCAATAGCAATACAAATAATGATAAAGTAACAGCTTCAGAAGTTGTGGACAATATTTTCAGGCATTTGACATTCAACATTGAATTGCTTTTGGGGAAAAAAGAAGTTTTTAGAATCAGAGCAGGTTATGACCGTTTAAGACAGGGTGAAATGGGTGTGAATGGACTGAGAAGTCTTGCGGGTTTTTCTGCTGGATTTGGAATTAAAATTTATAAATTTAATATCGATTATGGCTTCTCCTCTCAGCATTTGGGAGGCACGATGCACCACTTTGGTATTTCAACCAGATTTAGTGAATTCTGAAAAGAAGGCACATAATTCAATCGCTTATTGACAAATTGTTAATAAAATTTAACATTGCCTTAAACAACAATAAAAAAGCATTAGGAAGCCTTAGAAATATATGTATCTTTGTCGGCTGAAAACTATTGATTTTTTATTTTAACAGCTCGAAATGTCTATTGAAAAACAGCAGACACTGAAATCTGCAGCAAGCTTAAAGGGAATAGGCCTACATAGCGGAGTTACCGTTAATGTAAATATTTTTCCTGCCCCTGAAGGCCATGGTATTCAATTTAAAAGAATTGATCTTGAAGGCGCACCTCTTATAAAAGCAGACGCGACAAATATTTATAAATCGAACAGACATACCGTTCTAGGTTCTGAAAAGGCCTTTATTGGTACGGTCGAACATTTAATGTCGGCGTTTTATGCTTTAGGTATTGATAATGCCCTTGTAGAAGCCGATGCCGAAGAACTGCCTATACTTGACGGAAGTGCCTTGCCTTATCTTCAGGCAATTAAGTCTGCAGGAATTGAACAACAGGAAAAAGAAAGAGAATGTCTCGAATTACTTAGTCCCGTTGAGTTCAAAGATGGAGATTCAGAAATTACAATTTTGCCTTATCATAAACTCGAAATAACTGTAATGGTTGATTTTGATTCAAAAGTGATGGGGCCGCAATTTGCTGATCTAAAGTCTTTGGAAGATTTTGAAAAAGAAATTGCACCAAGTCGCACCTTTGTATTCCTCCACGAACTTGAGGCGCTATATAATAATGGCCTTGCCAAAGGCGGTAGCCCTGAGTCTGCATTGGTATTTGTGGAAAATATTCCAAGCGGTCAACAGTATGGAATGCTCAAATCGGTGTACAAATACGATATTGAGGTAAAAGAAACTGGACTTCTAAACGGACAGGAACTAAGATTTAGTAATGAGGCTGCAAGACATAAACTTCTTGACTTACTGGGAGATTTAGCACTTTTGGGCGTAGCGCTGAAAGGTAAAATCATTGCAAGAAAGCCTGGGCATGCAATTAACGGCAAAGTAGCTGAGGAATTGCGTCAAAGAATGATTCAGCATCGTAAATTGAGGGATATACCCAAATACGACCCCAATAAGGCACCTGTTTATGACATCAATCATATATGTGAAAAACTTCACCACAGATTTCCATTCCTGTTGGTTGATAAAATCATAGAACTCTCTGATAAACATGTAGTGAGTGTAAAGAATGTAACCATGAATGAGCCCTATTTCCCAGGACATTTTCCAGGAAATCCTGTAATGCCAGGTGTCCTTCAAATTGAAGCGATGGCACAAACAGGGGGAATTTTGGTGATGGAAAATGTAGATGACCCTCATTCTTACGACACTTACTTTTTAAAAATTGACAATGCCCGTTTCCGTGCAAAAGTACTTCCGGGCGATACAATTCTATTCAGATTAGACCTAACAAGTCCAATTAGAAGAGGATTGGTAGAAATGAAAGGTCGCGCTTTTGTAGGCAACAATCTTGTAGCAGAAGCTGATTTATTGGCACAAATTATCAAGCGAAAATAAGAAATGCACCATCCACTTGCAGTAGTACATCCAAATGCGGTCATTGGCAATAATGTTACAATTAGTCCTTTTGTTACAATTGAGGATAATGTTGTCATTGGTGAGGGTTCCTGGATTGGGCCCAATGCGGTCATTATGTCAGGAGCAAGAATTGGTAAAAATTGCAAAATTTTTCCAGGTGCTGTTATCAGTTCTATTCCTCAAGACCTAAAATTTAAAGGAGAAGATACTGTTTTAGAGATTGGAGATAACACTGTCGTTCGCGAATATTGTACCCTGAATCGTGGGACAATGGCAAATAAAAAAACTGTCATTGGTGCTAATTGTTTACTGATGTCATATGTACATATTGCCCACGACTGTGTTGTTGGAGATAATTGTATTCTTGCCAATAATGCTACACTTGCGGGACATGTTACAGTTGAAGATAATGTAATTTTAGGTGGCATGGTAGCAATTCAGCAATTTACCCTGATTGGTACATTTTCAATGTTAGGCGGTGGTGTACTGCTTAATAAAGATGTCCCACCTTATGTGCGAGTAGCTCGTTACCCGGCATCATATATTGGCGTGAATGTTATAGGACTTAAAAGACGAGGATTTTCTGCAGATGCTATCATTAGAATTCAAGATATCTATCATCGCCTTTTTGTATCTATTCAAAATAGAAGCGAGGCAGTAAAGCTTATTCAAAACGAGCTGCCCGATAGTCCGGAAAAAAGATTAATCATGGGCTTTGTAGAAAATTCCCATAACGGTATAATCAAAGGCCCGAAAAGAGGGGCATGACAGCCGCAATATGCAGAT
>JBILRK010000216.1:0-4767 GCA_044372705.1 Saprospira sp.
ACATCCAATACGATTGTATAAAATTAATATATTATAAAATTTTACTGTAGCGTAAAATTTAAACATTTTTGTTTTTTGTTTTTGATTCGGGGTTATTGCTATTGGCAATGCCCCGTTTTTGGCTTATAGTACTAGATTGCCAGGCAGTTCGCCACTATCAACTTTCTATTAGCTATATTGCGAAGTAAGGCAAAAGTAAACTTTTAGAAAGTAAACAATCCCCTGAAAACAATCATGTGCGGGTTATAATACATATTTTCGCGAATGTTCATTGGCGCTCTTTCGTAACGAAGATTTATTCCCCAGTTTCTGGTGAAAAAGAAATTGATATCGGCCATTAGCGTTACATGATTTTTTCTAAATGGATTTCCTGTAATGTCTGCTATGAAGATTTTGCCATTCAGGTCATCGATATAGCCGCTCATTAAGCGGTTGTATGAAATGCCTGCACCAAACCAAAAGCGTTGATACAGCTGATTCTTTTCATTGACAATTTCCCAATCTTTAAAATGAATAAGCAGAGGAACAGAGATGTAGTTTAACTGACATTTGAAAGCTCTTGGAATCCCTTTGATAAGTTGTGATTGTGCACCTTGTTGGCTGAAAAGTATTTCGAAAGAACTTTCCCATTTTTCGCTCAAAATTACACCGGCCCGCGCACCGACATTTAATCCAATTTTTCTATATCCTGCAGTATTATCTCCATCTATCTGAGAAGCATTGAGACCAGCGATAATTGTAGCACTGAAAGTTCTTTTTTCAGGTGCCTGTGCAATTAGTAAATAGCTTTGAACTAAGGTAAAGAACAAAATAATAACTCTAAGCATAGCGTTCGAAATTTTAGAAATAAGATTGGACAAATTTATGAAAAATAAACAATTAAATAAAGTTACATTTTGTGTTTGGTACGATGTTAGCTATTGTTTAAAATAAAATTTCGCTCATAATCAGTTATCTATCCAATAATGCGGTTTTTACAAATCAGCTTTTTTATTTTATTGTCTCAGGTTACATTATTGTCTCAGGTTCCCCTTGATCCGACCCGCGATTTGTTTTACGCAATTTTTGACAACAGCTACGGAATGGTCGAAAAATCACTTTCGCTGGGAGCTAATCCCAATGCAACTTATACCTACGAAAGATATTCTACAGAGTGCAGCAACTGGGTGCCAGCCTTCAGTGCAGCAGCCGTTGGCAATCTTAAAATGCTGAAACTGCTAAAGTTGAAAGGTGCCGATTTAAAAAAAACCATCAGTTCGGACGATAATTGTTCTGTTAACAGTCTCTTGCATGTAGCTGCAGCCTATGGCAGCAATGAAGTGCTGAAATTTTTAATCAATGAAGAAAAAATTTCGGTTGACCTTGAAACTGCCGATGGAAGAACCGCACTTTTCGATGCGGTGATGAACGATCGATATGAAACGGTAAAATTTTTGCTCGAAAAAGGTGCAAATCCAAATATTGCGGTCAAAACATGTAGTACTGAAGTACAGCGAAGTCCGGTCTATTTTGCAGTTGCGCAACAGAATCATAAAATAGCTGCACTGCTTTTAGACAGAATTTCAATTTCAGATACGATAAATATACCTTTACTTCATTACGCTGTTGAAAATGAAAATCTTCATGCAACGCAAATTTTAATTGAAAAAGGAGCCAATAAACTGATTATAAATCAGCTTGGCCAAACAGCATTGGAATTGGCAAAAATCAAGGGCAACGATATGTTGGTAAAAATTCTGGAGAAAAAACTCGATAGCAGAGAGGAAAAAATCCTTGAGTTATTGAGTAATGATGCTACCAAAAAATTTGAACTACTCAATAAAAAAGCGCCTGCTATAAAATTTACAAATTTGAATGGAAATCCGGTAAGCTCCACTTCTTTCCCCGGAAACTTATTGCTGGTGAACATTTGGGCTACCTGGTGCAGTCCCTGTTTGAAGGAGATGCCCAGTTTTAAAGAATTGCTAAAAAAGCTAAACCGTTCCGATGTCAAATTGCTTGCTGTTTCAATTGATCAGAAGCTTTATAAGGTGCAGGACTTTGTAAAAGAAAATCCTTATCCATTTGTCTTTCTGCACGACCCCGATGCTAATATCCGCAGCATTTTTGATGGAGTTGTCCCTGCAACTTATATCATTAATAAAAAAGGAGAACTTGTTGCCCGTGTTGATGGAAGTATCGACTGGGACAAAAAAGAGATTAGAGACTTTTTGGAGTATTTGGCCAATGAGAAATAGCCTTTGAAGGAAGAAATTAGTCTCGTCTTTAGTACGAGATGAAGGTAGAATTCTATAATCTTTTATAATTTCAGCTAATCAAATCATCCGCGCATCTAAAACTTGAAAGTAAAACTTTCACCTTTTCTCTTTCATTCTTTTCGAGGAGCTCGGTGTTACCTCGGTTCGTGGAGCTCTCTCGTTGAAAAACGAGATTGGTTCATTCTTTTATCTTTAAATTCAACTCTAGTCCCTGCTAACTGGCTACTCCCCACTAAAGTCTTACCCTAAAACCACTTGTAAGGTCTCATCTCTGGATGGTTTGTAACAGGTGTTGGAATGAGATCATATCCCATCATCAATTCGTAAGAACCCTGAGCAGGTCCTCTAAGCTTAGTTAGTGTGAAGTCATAAGCAAGTCCCAGGCGAAGTTTATTTTTTAAACGTACCGAAAACCAGAAATCAACCGAATCGTAGGAACTGAACTTTACATCCAGAGCAGTACGAAAGGCAAGACCGAACCAAAACTTCTTTTTATAGACCACAGAAATATCCAAATCAAGTTCGGTTGGAGCGTTTACTCTGGCGTCGGCGCTATTTCTTGCCGAAAACATACCAACATTTTTAATGAGTAAAACCGGACGTAGCACAATATCCTCTTTTTTTATAGGAATAATAACACCAGCTGTCAGATAATAATGTCTGTATGATTGAGCAACGGGTATGTTTATAGGCTCAAAGGACTCGCGTTTCCTGTAAGTATGTTCAACAAGCATTGGGGCCGAAAAACCCACAAACCACTTGGGCGCCTGTAGGTAAAACCCTGCACCAAAATTAGGCATCCAAAGATTTAGCGGCTGTTGATTATTAAAAGCCGGGTCGTTGTAATTTGCATAATCAAGCTTGCTCCAATCGGCATTGTAATTTGTTACCCCGCCTTGCATACCCATGTAGAGAAAAGTATTGGGTTGTTTTGATTTTCTGTGTCGGTGATATCTTTTGCCAATTGCCAATCTGTAAGAGAAAGAGCCGTAAAAATTAAATTGCCGATAAACTGCAATCTGATCCATGGAGGTATTCAAACCCAATCCCAATCCCTGTTTGGGAATAAAATTATGCAAGGTTAGGTTTTGAGTCATTGGAGCACCTTTGAGTCCCCACCACTGATGGCGGTGAAGCACCGAAAGATCTAAATAACCCGTTGTGCCCGCATAGGCAGGATTATAGGAAAGTGGATTGAAAATATATTTCGTGAACATTGGATCCTGCTGGGCTTTGAGCGGGGCCAATGAAATGAGGAGCAGACAAGCAGCAAGTATGTAGAGAGGTCTTATCATGGTGCTTTCAAAAAGAATAAGCCCTAGTAGAAATATAATATTCACAAAGATAACGCAGAAAATCAAATTTCTGTGATTTCTTGTAATTGGTGTAGGCTCTATACTGTCAATGCAAAGATATATTTTTAAGATTAAAATCAAAAGAATAATAAGCTTTATTTCCTGACGGTCAGTGCTATCCAAACAACGGCAGGAGCGCCCAGCAATGAGGTAACGATATTGACTGGTAAAATTTTATCCTGAAAAGGCAGTGTGGCTATAATTTGACAATATAGCATGATGACCATTCCCAATAAAATTGTTCCTGGAATCAGAATCTGATGTCTTTGAGTGCGCCACAACATACGCGCAGCATGTGGAACCGCTATACCAACAAAGGCAATGGGGCCGCAAAAAGCAGTGATACTTCCAGCCAAAATTGCTGTGGTCAATATCAACATCCATCGCAGTCTTTGAACATTTACGCCCAAAGATTTGGCATTTTCCTCTCCCAAAAGCAGTACATTGAGCGGTTGAGCTAAAATAAAGGAAAAGCCAATTGCAAAAATATTTACAATGGACAAAACACTGAGCTCGGCATTACTAAGACCGCCTAAATCACCCATATTCCAAAACACAAATCTTTGTAATTCCTCACTGCCACTAAAAAATTGCAAAAGCATAACAAGTGCTGCCACTGCCGAGCCCAACATCATGCCCAAAATTAGTAGGGTACCAACATCTCCTATACGCCAAGAAACTGCCAAAAGCAAGAGCAGCACCAATCCCGCACCGATGGATGAGGCCATAACAAGCCCCCAACTGTTCAGTAATGCTCCCGCAATTCCCATGCTCAGCAGCCAGCCCGAACCCATAATCCAGATTGCTGCCCCTAATCCTGCCCCGCTGCTGATGCCCAATACAAAGGGTCCAGCCAGGGGATTTCTGAAAAAAGTCTGCATCAGCAGGCCACTTAAAGATAATGAAGCACCAGCCAGTATTGCTGTCATTGTTTTGGGCATCCTCAGCTGCCATAAAATCTTCCCGACTATGTCCTCACTATCTGCCGCAAAAAAGGCAGACAAGATTTTAGGAATAGGTATGTAAACCGATCCCAGGGCAAGGTTCAGCAAAATTCCAATCAGCAAGAGGCAAAATAGTACAAAAAAAGATCTTCGCATTTTATGTAGATATCAGTTTGTCAGAGTCAAAATATCAGACTTTTTTATGAATAA
>JBILRK010000217.1:0-4760 GCA_044372705.1 Saprospira sp.
GCAGGTAAATACGAAGTGACAAAGTCCTTTTTATCTCAGGATGGCAAAAGTTTTTATCTCACAAGTTCTGAAGTCGACCCTGGAGAAAGGCATTTTTACAAACTCGATATCGAAAGTCTGAAAAAGGAAAAAATCACCTCAATGACCGGAAATAATGAGGTCTATATTTCTCCGGACGAAAAGAAAATTGCCATACGACATTCTTATTCAAACAAACCTTGGGAGCTTTATCTACAGGAAAATGAGCCATCTAATATTGCTGTAAAAATTACTGAGTCACAGTCGCAAGTTTTCAAAACTTACAAATGGCGCGAACCCGAACTTGTCTATTTCACTGCTGAAGATGGCACAAAGGTGAGAGCCAGACTTTACCACCCAGCGAAAGCTCAAAAAGGAGGCCCTGCAGTTATTTTTGTTCATGGAGCCGGATACCTGCAGAATGTACACAAATGGTGGAGTACCTACCACAGAGAGTATATGTTCCACAACCTTTTGGCAGATTTGGGCTACACGGTTTTGGATATTGATTACCGCGCAAGCTCGGGTTATGGCCGCGATTTCCGAACAGGAATCTACCGTCATATGGGCGGCAAGGACCTCAGCGATCAAGTGGACGGTGCTAAATTTTTGATATCAAAATATGGCATAAGTCCCAAAAGAATTGGCATTTACGGCGGTTCATACGGAGGTTTCATTACCCTAATGGCAATGTTCAATAAGCCAGAAATTTTCAAAGCAGGTGCCGCATTACGTTCTGTAACCGATTGGGCGCATTACAATCATCCTTACACTTCAAACATTTTAAATACAGCTGTAGAAGACCCGGATGCCTATCGTCGCTCCTCGCCTATTTATTTTGCCGAAGGACTCAAAGGAAAACTTTTGATGTTGCATGGCATTGTTGACGACAATGTGCAGTTTCAAGATGTAGTGAGGCTTTCTCAGCGTCTGATTGAATTAGGCAAAGAAAATTGGGAACTTTCTGTATTCCCCATGGAAGCGCACGGTTTCATAGAATCTTCCAGTTGGACCGATGAATACAGAAGAATTTTGGAACTTTTTGAAGAAACAATTGGTAATATCTCAAAATAAAAATATCAAATATGAAAATTCGAATCCTCTTTTTTGTATTGATTGCATCTGCACTTGCAATTTCATGTGGAACTGATGCTCAAAAGCCCGAAACTGGCACTGAAAAAGGAACTGCAAATACCAATTTTGCAGCCAAACCAGTAAAAATAACAGCTAACCTTAAAGGATTAGCACAAGGGCAAAAGATAATTTTCGAGAAAAAGACTCCTCAGGCTTCAGATATGCTCGACACTACAAGCAGTGGTGCAAATGGAGACTTTGAATTGGATGGAACAATTGATCATCCAGGTATTTATCGAATTATTGTGGGCAGCAGTTTTATATGGCTGGCACTCGAAGGGGACGAAACCATAAAAATCAATGGCTCTTTCGAAAATAACAATCTCAAAACTGCCGAAATTGAAGGTTCAGCAATGTCGCAGGAAATGATGCGCTTATTATTTGCCGACATCAAAGGAGATGAATTGGTGAAATATTTGGATAGTCATAAAAATGACCAGCCTTTGGTTAATTTTTTCCTGATTGGCAGATTGGACGTAAATACCTATATCAAACAATATGAGCAGGTTAAAGACCAAATAGTCACTGCTTATCCGAACTGGCCTACTGCACAGGAATTTGCCAGAAATATCAGCGATTTTTCAGCCAAAATGAAAAACCAACCTGCAAATGTGGGTGTTGTTTGTCCCGATATAAAATTGAA
The DNA here is from genome assembly GCA_044372705.1 of Saprospira sp. GTDB lineage: Bacteria > Bacteroidota > Bacteroidia > Chitinophagales > Saprospiraceae > Saprospira. Next base: position 1,796 of record JBILRK010000217.1, read on the forward strand.
AGACCCTAACAACAAAGAAATCTCACTATCACAGCTCAAAGGTAAAGTAGTACTGCTCGATTTTTGGGCTAGCTGGTGTGGTCCCTGCCGCAAAGAAAATCCCAATGTTGTGGCAATCTATGACAAATATAATAAACAGGGCTTTGAAATTTTCAGCGTTTCACTGGATGGCCTAGATGACCGAACAATGATGCGTTTTCAAAACAATCCCGAAGCATTAAAAGCTCAGATGGATGGCCAGAAAAAACGTTGGATTGATGCCATTCGTGAAGACAAACTTAAATGGCCTTGGCATGTAAGCGAACTGCGCAGCTGGAGTTCAAATGTTGCTCAACAATTTGGTGTTAATTCTATTCCTAAAACCTATCTTTTGGACAGAAATGGCGTGATTAGATATACCGATCTTAGAGGTTCAGAGTTAGAAGCAAAGGTATATGAGCTAGTGAATAGTAAATAAAAGCTAATCAAAAAATCCATCTCCAGAAAATTTTAAAAAATTTTAACTAATGGTTAAACTTTGGGTTGAATAAGCAGTCTATTGATAAAAAATCATTTCTTATGAAAAACCTATTGAAAACCCTTTTCTGCCTTTTTGTTTTTGCAATAGCTGTTAAAGCTCAGAATTTCGATCCTACGCTTGCCGCTGCCTTACAAAACAGGATTGATAGCATCCGAATTGCTCAAAATCTAAAGGGCATTTCTGCTGCAGTAATTTATCCAGGAATGGGTAAGTGGCAAGGCACGAGCGGTATTTCCCACAATGGAACAGCCATTAGTTCCGATATGGAGTTTGGAATAGCTAGCAATACAAAATTATTTACAGCTGTTTTGATGCTTAAATTGGCTGAGAATAACATCATTTCACTAGAGGATTCATTGCATGAATATCTTCCGACCTATAACAACATTGATCCAAATATCACAATAAGACAGCTACTCAATCAAACTACAGGTTTGGATGATGTTTCACATGTTCCTGGCTATGCCGATTCGATGATGACCAATCCTAATCGGGTTTTTACAGCATCTGAACTCTTAAGCTGGGCCGGTCCACCCATTTTTGCAGCTGGGACTGACTGGAACTATTGTAATACCAACTATTTACTTGCCGCAATGATTGCTGAGTCAGCAACTGGAAGAACCTATGGACAACTTTTACGCGATAGCATACTCACTCCTTTGAATCTCGATAGCACTTTTCTGGATGTTTATGATACCGTTTTGTACAGAATTGCTCATCCCTGGCAAAATGGATTTGACAATTTTAATATCCCAAGAACCTCAGTAAACAGTGCAGCCTGGTCGGCAGGTGCGATGTATTCAACCTCTGGCGAAATGACAGACTGGTACGATGCTTTGATGAATGGTCAGGTATTGAATCAAACATCCTTTAATGAAATGACCACTTTCGTTGGTTCTGGCAATTATGGTATGGGCATCGCAGAAACAAATATTAATAATCGAACAGTTTGGTATCATGGAGGTCAGATTTGGGGCGGCTATAATTCATCGATGATGTACGATACAGCAAGCGGAATCATTATTTGTGTTTTGGTTAACCAAATTCCGGCACAAGCTTATTTGATTTCATCGCAGTTACACAATATTTTGACTTCAAACCCAATAAGTGCTACTGAAAGCTATCAGGAAAATGCCTTTTTAAAAGTTTATCCTAACCCGGCTAAAGACAGGATTTTCATTGAAGTCCCCAATCAAGAAATTAAGAGAGTAGCCATTTTTGATTTAAACAGCAGACTAATTAAAAACTCTGAAACGAATAATATCTCCATTTCAGAACTCCCAGATGCTGTTTACATCATCAAAGTAAAAACCAATAAAGGTATTTATCACAGCAAATTTATAAAAGGTGAATAATTTTTAATGATTGGCAAACCAAATGCAATAATCATACAAAGCCAAATTTGCCTCATTTTCTTCCTCAGTATCTAATTCGCAAAGCGGAACCGAGGCTGTGCCTTTATCAAGTTTTGCCGTGCCCATAATGCCCATTAAATCAGAAATGCTGTCGATGCTTAGCAGACTAATCACTGAACCTTCAATAAAAACACCTTCGCTTTCTCCAACAAAGATGACTTTCATTGGGAACTTGAGTTTTGATTTCAGGTAAATCTCCCAGGCTTTTAGTCGATCTTTTTCAGAATTAGATTTTGCTGTTTTCAAAACCGCTCTGATGCGCTCGCCCTGTTCCCCAAGGTCAGACCAGAAAAATTCTTCTTCTAGTTCTGCCAATGCAGATTCTACATCTTTTTCTTTATCTCGAGGACTAGCTTTTTCGAAATCTTTGGCATAGAGGGTAATAAGCGAATAGTCTATACCTTCTTCAATTGCGTCGAGAATTACGTTTGCATCCATGCTTTTAAGTGAAATGCTATCCCAAGCTACTATGTAGAGCTCACCATCTTCATCCTCGCCGTCAAATTCAACAATTCTTCCCTGCCAGCCACTGATGTCAATTGTGGGATAATCGGGGTCAGATACGCCCTTTTTTACGCTGATGCTTTCGCCTTTTTTAAATTTAGCCATTTTCTAATAGATGAGAGATTATAGGAAGAGAGATGAAAGAATGAAAGATATGTTTAGTACGGTGGAGCCAGTTACTAGGTAATAGTTCTTTAGTAGCCAGTAACCAGTTTTTTAGGTGCTAGGTACTTGTAATTTAGTAGCCAGTAGCCAGTTGTTCAGTAACTAGTGACTAGTTTTATAGTAACCAGTAGCTAGTTTTTTAGGGACTAGTAACTAGTAGTTTTAAAGTGACCAGTAATTTAGTTTCAAGTGATTAGTAAATAGGAGCTATAAAAATGTTCAATACTCAATACTCATTGAAAGATGCTCAATACTCAATGCTCAATACTCCATGAAAAATACTCAATACTCCATGAAAAATGTTCAATGCTCAATACTCCATGAAAAATGCTCAATACTCCATGAAAAATACTCAATGCTC
>JBILRK010000218.1:0-4725 GCA_044372705.1 Saprospira sp.
CGCTGTGCGGTGAACGCCCATGATTCCTGAGGTCTATTAGAAAGACCATAAAGTCTTCTGAGAGTTTTTTGGCAATAAGTTGCCAATTATCCAGCATGCCAAACATGCCATGCATGATAATTAAGGGTTGTCCCTGTCCGTAAACTTTATAATTTAATTCCATTTGTGTAAAGCAAAAATTTTACTCAGTTGTTAACTCAACACTAAAGTCGATTCTAACCCTGCTCGTAAGTGTGGTGTTACTCCTAAGGTCAATTTTAAATTCTATATCGAAAGAATCACTGTTGATATGATCTTTAATGTCTGCGATAGATGGGTATAGATCCAGACTGGAGGAACCATTCAAAAAAACATCGAGGTTGTACCCCATTTCCACTCTTCCCTGATCTGTCATGGCATCCATGTAAGCTCTGCGCACAAAGTTGAAACTGCCTTCGCCGCTTTCGAGAAAAGCACGCATTCTGGCAGGACGGGCTAAGGTCATTCCGCTGGGGATTTGACCATTGGTGCCAACTCTAACCGGAAAATGATAGGTCAGAAAACTATTCAGCCCGGCTGGAATTTCGATATAGGCTGTAAAAGGAATTTCAAGTCTGTCTTTTTTGGTGCAGCTATTAAAAGTCAATACAATTCCAATAATGAAAATGCTTGTTCGAATTATATTTTTGGCCATAATGCACACAATATTTGATGCTATTAAATATTAACAGTAAAATTCATCAACTGTTAAGTGTATAAATTATATTTTTATGCTGCAAATTTACAAAATTACCTGATTAAACCTTCAAAAAAATATGGGCGAAGAAAGAGTTCATCTGGCCTCATCAAGTTCTAAAGATCAGATGCAATATTTTGTCAGACAACTCTTGTCGGATGTTAAGGCTTTAGAATACATGCTCGATAATAATTGGATTGAGTCTGATGTAAAACGCATTGGCGCAGAGCAGGAGATGTGTTTGATCAATAAATTTTATAAGCCGGCTTGCACCGCCATGGATATTTTAAAAGAGTTCCATCCGGATTGGCTTACTACTGAACTTGCGCAGTTTAATCTTGAAATCAATCTTTCGCCACAGTCTTTTAGCGAGAATGCCTTTACGCTGATGGAAACGGAACTTAGGATGCGTTTGTCCGAACTGTCTAAGGTTGCAGCTAAGTTTGATACCAGAATTTTATTGACAGGAATTTTACCTACACTTAGAAAATTCGATTTATCCTTTGATAAACTCACGCCAAAAGAACGTTACTTTGCCTTAATGGAGGCGCTGAAGACCCTGCGTGGCAGCGATTATGAACTGCATATTGTCGGCATTGATGAATTGATTTTGCGACATGATTCTCCCTTGCTCGAGGCCTGCAATACAAGTTTTCAGGTTCATTTACAGGTATCTCCCTATGAATATGTAAAAATGTACAACATTGCTCAGGCAATTGCCGGGCCCGTACTTTCTATGGCGGCAAATTCTCCGCTTTTATTTGGAAAACGATTGTGGCACGAATCGAGAATTGCCCTTTTTCAGCAATCTATCGATAACCGTAAAAGCAGGGATCATCTCAGGGACCGAAGTCCAAGGGTTACCTTCGGCAGAGATTGGCTGCACGAATCAATTCTCGAAATTTATAAGGAGGACATCACCAGATTCAGAATCTTGTTGGGTGCTGACATTGAAGATGATTCTATGGAAAAGATTTCTCAAAAACTGGCACCAAAATTAAAAGCATTGCAGGTTCATAATGGAACGGTCTATAGATGGAACAGACCCTGTTATGGAATTGGAAGCGATGGAAATGCACACCTGAGAATCGAGAACAGGGTTTTTGGAGCAGGACCAACTGTTGTGGATGAAATGGCTAATGCTGCATTATGGCTTGGTCTGATGGAAGGATTGCATGAGAGTTATGGCGATATTACAAAACTGATGAGCTTTGATGATGCACAGGATAATTTCAACAAAGCAGCAAAACTGGGTATCGATACCGAATTTACCTGGGACAAAGACCGAAAGGTCTCGGCCAGAGCACTTATGGAAAATGAATTGCTACCAATAGCCCGTGAGGGACTTAAAAGGCGAAATATCAACTCAGATGATATCGATAAATATCTGGGAATTATTGAAGGCCGTGTAAAAAGACATAGCAATGGTGCTCGATGGATTTTGAGAACTTTTACAAAGTTCAAGAAAGAAACCAATGTGGACGAAAGTTTAACAACACTTACTGCGGCTATTTTTCACAATCAATCTCAGAGCAAACCTGTGCACGAATGGGAGATTCCTGAATTGGGCCAGTTTGATAAATACGACCCCTCACAACTTTTAGTCGAGGAGTTTATGTCAAAAGACCTTATAACGGTTCAAAAAGAAGATATTCTCGAATATGCACTGAGTCTAATGGATTGGAATAACCTGGATTTTCTTCCTGTTGAAGACAGTCAGGGACATTTGGACGGAATCGTAAGTTCTAAAGCAATTTTGCAAGCGCTTTCTGCAAATGCATCATCTGGCAATCAAACGAATATTACAGTTGAATCTGTCATGGCTAAGGAACCTTTGACTGTAGGACCAGATACAGGGATAACCGAGGTGATTGAAATAATGAAAAACAAACAGCTCAAAGTCTTGCCAGTTGTAAAAAATGGCGAATTACTGGGCGTTATTTCAGAGAAAAACTTTGTCGATATGTCGAGCAGGCTTATAAAAAGAATGTCTCAAGACGAGCAGCATTAGAATATAGTTCTATTCTATATCCAGCTTCGAATCATGCCAATTGAAAATCAAAGTTTTGTTTTTTGTTGAACCCGGAAAATCGGGCACATAGATCAATGTTTTGGGGATTGCTGGGCTTAAACGACATTTTCTATTGAAAATCAATTCAATATAATTTTGATTTATTTCAACTTTAGCATTTGGAAATTTAGTTTCAATGATTTCTTTGGAATTTATTGGAATAATGTCCTTTGTTTCGTTTTTCCAGCTTTCCATAACTTCACCTTTTTTTGCTTTTTGGCTATAAAGGGCAATTTTGTAAGTAAACGTGAAGCTTGTGTCTGAAACATTTGAAATATTGGCATTAGATTCTTCCGATATTAAGAGGACTGAATGATAAGGATTGTAGCCCAATACTTGAAAATGAAGTTTTTGTTTGTACGAGTCATCTGAAAATTCCTTTTTCTGTTCCAGAAAACTGTGAAGAAGCCCCTCAGATAATACAAGTTTTCTCTCTAATGGTTTTTTGCCATGTTCTTCAGCATAACCATTGTTTTTGTTTAAGATGTAGAGTCCACTTTCATAATCGTGAACAAATGGAGGGCTAGCTTTCTCAGGCTTGAAACCAAAATCGGACAGCATGAGCAGGTAAAGCTCATTAACAGTTCTTATATCCCGATTATCTTCAAAATTAAAATTCTCGGGACGGTAGCTAAAATTCACAAATCCTATATAAGCATCTGTAGTGTAATAAAATCCGCAAAGATTTTGAGAATTGATTGGGTCTTCTTTTAAACGGATTTTGCTTATGATGGGATGTTCATCACATGTAAGATCGTAAATATTTCCTGGATTGATATAACTGCCAACAAAACTATATTTTGACTTGTCTTGAAAATCAATAAAATGCCCGCTTATTGTATTGTCAGCATTGTGATAAAGGACGAACTGATAATGCCTGCCCTGAAAAAAACTACTGTACTGCAAAGATTTTTGAGCAGTGAGCATCGTCAGGCTAAGACAAAAGAAAAAAATGTTTAAGTAATAAAATCTAACCATTAGTCAAGAATTTCTTTGCTGTCCATAACCAATTGCACATTTCCTTTTATTCTTTCCTCTAGGTAGATTTTTCTTTCGTTGGAAAATTTATCTACAATAATATTATCGCTATGCCTTAAAGTGAGCAGTTTTAGGTCTTTCAAAAGCTCAATATTGTATTCAGTTTCTAATTCCTTGCAAAGTGTTTGTATTTTCCTTTCGTCAAAATTGACACAAACAGAGAAGGAAAGCGCAGTGTTTTGGGTCATGTTGACTTTGATTTTATGCCTTGAAAAAGCATCAAAAAGTTTTGAGAATTTAGATTCGTCAACAAAGTAAAAAGATTTGGAATAAAAATTCAAAAGAGCCTGATTATCCTTAACGACATATACCGGCGGATATTGTTTCGGTTCTTTTTCAAAAACAACAGTTCCTTCATCATTTGGATGCAAAAATGATTTTACATAAAGTGGAATTTTCTTGGTTTTGAGCGGTTGCAAAGTTTTGGGATGAATAACCTGAGCGCCATAATAAGTCATTTCTATTGCTTCGCTGTATGATATTTCTTTGAGTAGCTGAGCGTCTTTAAAAATTCTTGGATCCGCATTTAGTACACCGGGCACATCTTTCCAGATTGTCATAGATTCTGCATCTAAGCAGAAGGAAAAAATGGCCGCACTGTAGTCTGAGCCTTCTCGCCCCAGAGTAGTGGTGAAATTTTCACTGGTATTGCCCAAAAATCCTTGTGTGATGATTATTCCTTTGTGTTGTAATGACAATACCGACTTCTTAATTCTTTTATTGGTTTCTTCCCAATCAATATTTGCATCGCGATAGTTGTTGTCTGTTAAAATACAATCCCTTACATCGAGCCAGCTATTTTGAATGCCCGATTTTTCGAGAAAAGCCGATACTATTTTGCTGGATAAAAGCTCGCCCAGGCATACAATCTGATCATAAATCTGGTCGTAATTTCCATTGG
>JBILRK010000549.1:0-4722 GCA_044372705.1 Saprospira sp.
CTGTCACTGCAACGGATGCCAACGGATGTACTGTATCACGCAGCATTACTGTTACAGAACCAAGTGCAGTGAGTCTTACGGTCTCTATCAACACCTTTCCGACGGGTACACAAATCAGCTGTAACGGATCTAGCGACGGATCTGCAGTTGCAACTGCCCTTGGAGGAACAGGAGCATTCAGTTATCTTTGGAGTAACGGTCAGAGCACTGCTTCGGCGAGTGGACTAAGCGCAGGCTTATATAGTGTCACGGCAAGCGATGTCAATGGATGTACAATAAGTACTGCTATCACTGTCAGTCAGCCATCGGCAATATCTGTCACAGTAGCAGTCGATACATTTAGCTTAGGCTCCCAAATTAGCTGTAATGGTTCCAGCGATGGAGAGGCAACTGCTTCTGCAAGCGGGGGAACGCCGACATACACTTATCTGTGGTCGAATGGTCAAACTAATGCTAATGCAACTGCTTTGAGCGCAGGATCGTACAGGGTAACGGCAACGGATGCCAACGGCTGTACTGCAACAGCAATTATTACTTTAACAGAACCTTCTGAAGTTTCACTGACAATCGCTATAGATACCTTCAACAGCGGTACACAGATTTCATGTTACGGAGCTTTGGATGCTACTGCTTCTGCAGTTGTGAGCGGAGGAACCGGGACATACAATTACCTTTGGTCAAATGGTCAGAGCACAGCATTGATAAACGGACTTTCGGCAGGGGTTTATACTGTAACAGTTTCAGATGCCAATAACTGCTCTGAAACAGCATCAGTTACAATCAGCGAGCCAACACAAATTACCATTTCTACTGCTTCTTTGAGTTATTCAGGTTTTGGGGTGAGTTGTAATGGAGCTTCAGATGGTCAGATAAATAGCACTGTTTCTGGTGGAACAGCACCATATTCCTATCTTTGGTCGAATGGACAGACTACGGCAGGCATTAATGGACTTCCAGCGGGAAGCTATTCACTCACATTAAGCGATGTAAATGGATGTAGTGTTGTAGTTTCAGCAACATTGTCCCAACCGGATTCTTTGCTAAGTGCTGTTAATATAAATAACACAGTTAGTTGTAGCGGACTTTCAGACGGTTCAGTCTTTCTTACTGTAAATGGCGGCATGGGCAACTATCAGTATGCCTGGTCGAATGGGGCAACAACTGCCTCAGTCTCGGGACTCTCTGCAGGGGTTTATACCGCTACTGTAAGTGATCTGAATGGTTGTAGCTTTGTACATAACGCTGTTATTATGTCAGAACCTGCTTTGTTGATTGTCAACGGAAGAGGGCAGGACCCATCCTGTCAATTGCCAAATGGAAGCGTGAATGTTACTGTCAGCGGAGGAACAACACCATATGTATATCTATGGTCTAATGCTGAAACGACTGAGGATATCAGTGGACTTAACTCGGGTATTTACAGTCTGACTGTAACAGATATCCGTGGTTGTGAGGTTATTTTTATCGATACAATTATTCAGAACAATATTCCGATTTCAATTAGCGGAGCAGTTGTCTCAAGCATTTGCTATCGTGAAAATACAGGTTCTATAGTCGTTACAGGCTCAGATGGTATCGCACCTTACAGTTTTGTCTGGTCGAACGGTCAAAACGGAAACTATGTCGACGGACTAGCAGAAGGCAGCTATTTGGTAACTGCTACAGATGCAAGCGGTTGCACGGCTTCAGCTTCATTCGAAGTGCAGATTTTGCAAGATACCTTGGCTCTTGGTCTTAATGCGCTGACTTATGCGAACGGATATAATATCTCGACACATGCAGCCTTTGATGGATTTATAAATTCCAATATTCAAGGTGGAGTTGGGCCTTATAGCTTTAGTTGGTCGAATGGAGCAAGCACGGTGAATTTAAGTAATGTATCAGCAGGTTTCTACTCACTGATGGTTGTCGATTCAAATGGATGTGCTGTAAATGCCACTATATTGCTCAATGAGCCTGCCCCGGGAATGCCGGAAATGCCCGAAGGCATCTCGCCGAATGATGATGGGAAAAACGATGTTTTTGTAATCAGGAACATTGAGTTTTTTCCCGATAATAACATCTACATCTACAACAGATGGGGCGAGCAGTTGCTTAGTTTTAATGCTTATGATAATACTTCGGTAAGATGGAGGGGCGAGAACAAGGACGGTGAAAATCTACCTGAGGGAACCTATTATGTAGTGGCAGTTATCAATGTAAACGGAGAGGATATGGTGTTGAAGGGACATGTTGATATCCGTAGATAATTAGCCAGTGGGAAGGGTGCTGTTTTCCCCAGCAGCCCCTTCCAATTTTTAAATCCAATTTAAAATCAATATTTTATGAAAAATATAATTTTGAGTTTAGCCCTGCTTTTTTCTGCAACCATAGGGTTTGCACAGCAGGAATTGCAGATGAGCCATTATCTTTTTAATGGTCTAATGTGGAATCCAGGTTATAGTGGAAGCTATAAATATACCCGATTCACAGCTATGTACAGGCATCAGTGGACTAGTTTTCCGGGTGCCCCAAGAACCGGCATTTTTACTGCCGATATGCCCATGGTGCACGATAATATGGGGCTCGCATTGCAATTGGTATCCGATCATATTGGTGTCAGTTCCTTGAATGAAATCCATCTAAACTATGCCTATCAGGTGCGTTTGAATAAAAAAATTACATTGGGACTTGGAATGAAAGCGGGCGTCTCATTTTACAATGCCAAATTGAGCGACTTGTTGGTTTGGGATGAGGGCGATGTGCAATTTGATAATAACATACGTAATATGGTAATTCCCAAATTTGGTTTCGGAGCCTATCTGCATGGTGAAAATTTCTATGTCGGCGCTTCGGTACCTACACTTTGGGCCTACGATGCCGATCACGAGCTGAATATCAATATAAATAATTCAAGCTGGTTGAGACGACATTATTTTATTTCGGCTGCCTACGTATTTAAATTGACCAAAGATTTTACATTTAAGCCCTCTACTCTTTGTAAATATGTCAGGAATGCGCCATTTCAGGGTGATGTAAATCTGACATGGGGCTACAAAGACATGGCATTTTTGACCTTTGGATACCGTACCAATGCAGCAGCTATGGCTATGATCGAAATCAGGCCTGTAGAATCGCTTCGCATTGCTTATGCCTTCGATCTTTCGACACCAAAATATCTAAGGATGTATGGTGGTACTACGCACGAATTTCTGTTGGGCTATGACTTGGCCCCCAAAATTGCCAAGTATAAATCACCCCGTTATTTCTAAATTTTAAACAGCATTGCCAATTTTGGTTGGATGCTAATTAACAATAAAATGAATATTAATATGAGAGCAAATATCATTTTAATTTTTTCGGCGCTTATTTTAATGACTGCTTGTCGGTCGGGACAAATCAGCCGCGGAGATGCAGCATTTGAAAATATGGCATACAAAAAAGCCATACATCATTATGAAAAAGCCATGAATGGTAAAAAAGACCCAGAGCTGCATGCAAAAATTGCATCCACTTATGATAAAATGAATAACACTGCAAAGGCCGAGCAGCATTATGCAAAGGCACTCGAGGATGAAAATGCAGCCCCTGAGGTAAAATTGGCCTATGCCAAAGCATTGTTGGCCAATGGTAAACAAGATGAAGGCCTCGATGCACTGAACCGCTACATAGCGGAACACCCGGAGGATGCCAATGCAAGGGAATGGGCCCTGAAAACTACAAAAGAAGGTGAATTTGCGGAGTATCACGAAAGCAGGGTAAAGATGGAATTGATTGATTTGCCAAATTTTACCGCAGCTTTTTCTCCATATCCTTACAAAAAATATCTGTACTTTACTGCAGAAAAAGATGTCAGTGTAGGAGAGAAGGCAAATCCCTGGAATGGCAAATCTTTTCTTGATGTGTATCGGATTAGGCATGCTTCAGCATTCGATCTAAACAGTGCTGAAAGTGTAGGTACTGATGTCAACACGTCCTTACACGATGGGCCTATGGTTGTCGATGATGCGGGCCAATATGCCTATGTTACCCGAAGTGTATTGAAAAATAATAACAAGAGAAAACTCGATGAGAAGGATATCAATCAGCTCAAAATTTCGGTTTACAAAATTGAAGGTAATGGGGAATGGAAATTGTCGGGTGACTTACTATTTAATGAGACCAACAGTTCAACCATGCATCCGAGCATTACTGAAGATGGAAAAACACTCTTTTTTTCATCCGATAGACAAGGTGGACAGGGAGGAGCAGACCTTTACATGGTAAATTACAATGGAACAGATTGGGGCCAACCTAAAAGTTTGGGGCAGGATATAAATAGCCCCGATAATGAGGTTTTTCCCTTTTCCAGACATCGCGATACCCTCTTTTTTGCTTCGAATGGGCATGGCGGTATGGGAGGACTCGATATTTTTGTAACGGTTTTCGATGGTCAAAATTGGTCGCACCCCCAAAATATGAAAGGTCCAATTAATACCCATTTCGATGATTTTTCACTTTACAGGGCTGGCGATGGCAAAAGTGGTTTTCTTTCATCGAACAGGAGTGGTAAAGACCAGATTTATAGCTGGGAGGTGCATGATCCTCAGTTCTTGATTGTAGGTAAAGTGGTCGATTCAGATAAAGACCCCGTGAAAAATGCCTTGGTAATTCTAAACAATGGAAAAGGTTTGGATTCAATATTAACAGACCCAAAAGGAAACTTCGAAATGCCTCTTGAGTGGAACCGTGATTATGAAGTAA
>JBILRK010000469.1:0-2850 GCA_044372705.1 Saprospira sp.
GGATTTTCCTAGGCAAAGGAGGCCTGGGTTTTAACCTGGGGCTGAAAAATAAATCATTGTGCCCAAAGCTAAAGCATCGGGCTCCTCTGCTGTTTTGTTTTCTTAAGGCTAAAGCCTTTTAAAAAAATCCAATGGTTTTAACCTTGGATTTTCCTACGCAAAGGAGGCCTGGGTTTCAACCTGGGGCTGATTCACAGCTCCAGCGGAGCGGTCTGTTCTTAGCCACAGCGTGGCGACCTATGTAAATAGCCGATTTTTACGATTTTCATAAGCAAATATAAGTTAGCCTCATTCCTTTGGTATATAAGGCATTCCTATTTGTTTGCGCTTTTAAAATATAGCACAGAATAATACCAATACAAGCATCAGGAAGGTTTTTACATTATTCGCTCTCATGTTTATATTACTTTATCTACCATTATTTTCCAAATCATTTAAATCATCCAACAGATTCCATTAACAAAATTAACATTTTTTGTATTTCATTATAATTTATAAATCCTTTTTCCATTGTACATATTCCCCAAAAACATCCTACGACTTAAACTGTTTCTATCTTAGTTCATTCCTCAAAATATTAAGCGCGGAAAGAGAAAAACTAAGTAAAATCTTAACTTCAGATTAATTTTGCCATTAAATCTTAAGTTTTGACAGAAAGCAATGCATTTGAAGCCCTTCTGTCATTTTTTTTTGATTATTTTGCACAGGATTTGATAATCTTTTTTCTAAAGCAGTTCCATTCTAAAAATCAATACCATGATTTTCGTAATAATCATATTTGTACTGGGCTATCTGGCGATAGTATTTGAACATCCGCTTAAATTGGATAAAACTGTACCTGCCTTGATAATGGCAGTACTATGCTGGACAATTATTGCCCTAGGTCATTTCCCACTCATCGATCATCATGGACAAAGTGCTGGCTTAGAATCTACCCTGCTGCATCACCTTGGAAAGATAGCTGAAATTGTACTCTTTTTGATTGGCGCCATGACCATCGTGGAATTGGTGGATTTGCACGAGGGTTTTAGTGCAATTACCAAAACCATTAAAACAAAGAAAAAGTCGAAACTATTGTGGATAATTAGCATTATCGCTTTTTTCCTATCATCAGTTCTTGATAATTTAACGACTACAATTGTGATGATTTCATTGCTTCGCAAGCTAGTTCCCGACCAAAAGGAAAGATGGTTCTTTGCTTCTATAGTAGTTATTGCAGCAAATGCCGGAGGAGCCTGGTCTCCCATTGGAGATGTTACAACCACCATGCTATGGATAGGAAAAAATGTAAGTACAGTTCCTTTGGTTTTATTCCTAATCGTACCCTCAGTAGTCTGTTTATTAGTACCTGTTTTAATTATAAGTAGAAACAAATCCTTTAGAGGAAACATACAAACATCTGAATGCGAAAAGCAGGAGGAAACGCAAAAATATAGTTCAAAGGCTAGTTTAATTATGCTAATTGCTGGCGTTTGTGGCCTCCTCTTTGTTCCAGTTTTCAAAACCATCACTCACCTGCCACCATACATGGGTATGATGTTGTCCTTGGGCATAGTATGGCTCATTTCTGAATATTTACAACCCGAAGAGGAATTCAAAACAAATCATATTTCATCAGCCAAAACGGCTCTTTCAAGAATTGACACCTCGAGCATTCTATTTTTCCTAGGGATTTTGATGGGCGTAGGAGCGCTTGAGTCACTTGGTCAACTTAGTGCATTTGCCGGACTAATGAATGTGGCCCTACCCGCCGAAACTAATTTCCTACCCAATGTTACTGGCACCGACATTGTAATACTGCTGCTGGGCTTTGGGTCTGCAATTATTGACAATGTGCCTCTTGTTGCCGCTGCGATGGGCATGTATTCGCTTGAGGAATACGCAACTGATTCAAAAATCTGGCATTTCCTGGCCTATTCAGCAGGAACGGGTGGTTCTATGCTCATCATTGGCTCGGCAGCTGGTGTAGCTGCTATGGGAATGGAAAAAATAAATTTCATGTGGTATTTAAAAAATATCAGTTGGATTACGCTCATTGGATTTTTAGCCGGGGCAGCCGCCTTCTTTTTACTACATCCAATTATGGAAGGAGTCTTAGGTATAGAGGAGGCTGTTCATCACTTACAAAACAGTACTGGAGCAAAACCACACTAAATTTTGCAAAACATATTTTATTTTGAGCGGATGAACACTTACTTTTGTTTCATCCGCTCACTTTTTAGCCTATACACATGAGTTTTTTGGATAAATTGAATAAGATTCAACATTTTATTTTTGATGTTGATGGTGTTTTCACCGATGGTTCTGTATTGATACAGGACGATGGAAACCTTTTAAGAACTATGAATACCAAGGATGGCTTTGCCCTCAAACATGCCTGTTCTATGGGATATGAGGTTTTTATCATCACTGGCGGAAAATCTCCTGGCATCATCCTCAGGCTTGAGCGACTTGGCGTAAAAATTGAAAATATTTTTTCGGGCTGCGATGACAAACTCACTGTTCTAAAGCAATTGGTGAGTGAAAGAGCATTGGATTTATCTAAAACAGCTTATATGGGCGATGACATTCCCGATTATGGCCCGATGTGCTATGTGCACCTACCCTGCTGCCCTGCCGATGCCATTCCTGAAATCCGTTCACTTGCACAATATGTTTCGCCCCTAGAAGGTGGCAAGGGCTGCGTGAGAGATCTGCTCGAGAAAGTGATGAAAGTACAGGGCAAATGGTTTAATACAGATGATTTAAAAGGTTAAATGATCCACATTATCCGACCTATCAATTTACTGCTGCTGCTGGCTGTTTTGTTTACACTTTGGTTCAGACTTTGTGTGCCAAATCTTTCAGAGG
>JBILRK010000219.1:0-4687 GCA_044372705.1 Saprospira sp.
ATGTGATGCCAAAATCTAAATGGGAAATTGATTGGAGGCTTTCTCCAACTTACTCCTCTTCAATGGATCCGGATATTAGAAAAACAGCTTTCAGTTATGACGGCACTTATACTTTCTCTTCAGGCGAGGCTGGTAATCCATCCAGAATCTGGCGTGCACTAAATGAATTGAATGCTGTTGCCAAAATTGATCTGACTAAAAAATACAAATTGGCAGGTTCAGATGCTAAATTACGTTTCGGTGCGGCACATACCTACAAAGTCAGAGACTATAATATTCGACTTTACGAAATTCTTTTTACAAGATCTCAGTCATGGACAGCTCCAGACCCATCTTTGGTCTTGGCACCTGAAAATATCTATGGCAATGCTGTAAACGGTTCTTATATACAGTCTGGCAATCCTAATCCAAATCCGAATCAGTATAGCTCCAATGTTAATAACTCTGGTCTCTATGTTTCGAATGAGGCTACTTTCTTTAAAAGATTCAAGACTATTATCGGTTTGCGTGCCGAGTATTTTATACAGCGTCATACTGGTCGCGATATTCAGTTTGCTGGTGGCGACCCAGATGGTAATAATTTACAGAATGAAAAGGTATTGGAAACAATCAATCTCTTCCCTTCTTTGAATCTGGTATATAATATTACCCCAAAACAAAATTTGCGTTTAGCCTATTCAAGAACTGTTGCCCGTCCTTCTTTCAAGGAACTTTCATATGCTCAGATTCTTGACCCTATTACCAACCGTATTTTCAATGGTAGCTTATTTGCTTATTCTAGTATTGTTGAAGGACAAAGAGTTTTTAGCTGGGATGGCAATCTGAAAGAAACGGACATCGATAATGTTGATTTACGTTGGGAATTATTCTTCAAAGAAAACCAAATGGTTTCAGTGAGTGGATTCTTCAAAAACTTTCAAAATCCAATCGAGTTGGTACGTATTCCTGAACAACAGACAAGTACAGAATACCAAACAAGAAATGTAGGTAGAGGTCAGTTATTAGGTGTTGAATTTGAATTGAGAAAGAATTTTGGATTCATTAGCCCAGCATTGTCAAAATTGAGTGTTAATACCAATGTAACCTTGGTGAAGTCTCAAATCACGATGACCGATATAGAATTCAATGCAAGAAATAGCTATGCAAGAGTTGGTCAGACAATAGAAAGGACTCGTGATATGGCTGGTCAGTCGCCTTATGTTATCAATGCCGGTTTGAGTTATAACAGCGAAGAACTGGGATTTGATTTTGGTGTGTTTTACAATGTGAAGGGCCCAACCCTTGCTATTGTAGGCACAGGACTTGCTCCAGATATTTATGATGAGCCTTTCCACAGCTTAAACCTGAGCGTAATTAAAAAATTCGGAAAGGACAAAAACACTACGGTCGATTTCAAGGCCGGCAATCTGCTCAACGACAGAATTGAAAGTTTCTACCGTTCGTTCAATGCTACAAAACAGGCATTCAACAGTATCAATCCAGGTATGACCTTCAGCTTTGGTGTTAGCCATAAATTTTAATTAGGATAGGATTGGGTGGTACCTACCTGCACAAAACGGTACAAAAAGCTTTTCATATAGCTGCTCTGTTTCAAGGACGGGGCAGCTTTTTGTACTTTTTTGCTAACTTTGTTCAAAATAGTAAGACCTGACCCAATGAGCAACAATGGAAAAATACTGAATGACCCAATTTATGGGTTGATTGAGATTCCTTATGGAATTATTTATGATCTGATGGAGCATCGTTATTATCAGCGTTTGCGCCGAATCAATCAGTTGGGTTTTACCCAATATGTCTATCCGGGTGCTACACATACCCGCTTCAACCATACGCTCGGTGCCCTTCACCTGATGCAGAAAGCCATTAGAACACTTTTGGCAAAAGGTATTGAAATTAGTTCAGAAGAGGCCGAAGCTACCTGCATTGCTATATTGCTGCATGATATAGGTCACGGGCCATTTTCTCATTGTCTGGAGTATAATCTCTTACCTATTGAACACGAAGAGCTGTCCATCGCTTTTATGGAAAAACTCAACGAGGAGTTTGCCGGAAAACTTAGTCTGGCGATTAGAATATTTAAAAACGATTATCATAAAAAGTTCCTGCATCAGTTGCTTTCTGGTCAACTGGACATGGACCGTATGGATTATCTTACCCGCGACAGTTTCTTTACGGGGGTTTTGGAAGGTGTGGTCGGTTACGACCGTATCATTAAAATGCTGAATGTGCACAATGGAGAATTGGTCATAGAACACAAGGGCCTTTACTCTGTAGAAAGTTTTCTGGTCTCGCGACGCCTCATGTATTGGCAGGTTTATTTACATAAAACCGTTGTCTGTGCAGGAGAAATGACCATTGCAGCCATCAAACGTGCCCGAGCGCTGGTAAGTAGTGGCGCTATCTTCAATCTCTCGAAAAGTTTGAATTTTTTCCTGGCGGGAGATTTTTCAAAAGATTCCCTGCACAGCGACCGTGATTTGATTTTGCATCATTTTTCCCGTTTAGACGATACCGATATTCTCACTGCCTTGAAGGCCTTTAGCGAGTCGGATGATTTTGTACTTTCTTTCTTGTCGCAGCGTTTGGTGAGCAGGAAACTCTTCAGGGTTAAAATGCAGACCGAGCCCTTTAGCGATGATTTTATCGCAAGCATCAAAGAAAAAACCATCAATCAATTTTCAGTCTCAGAATCTGATATTGACTATTTGGTATTTGGCGGTAAGGAATCGAACAAGGCTTATGTTACAGGTTCAAAAGAAATTATGATCAAATTGCCTTCTGGTGAGGTGAAACCTATGTCGGAATGGAGTGAGTACCATATACCGGGTAGGGAAGTGGTGAAACATTTTGTCTGTTATCCGAAGGATTTGCTGCTTTAGGAGGAAAAAGGTACTAGTTTTTTAGTAGCCAGTAGCCAGTTTTTTAGGGACGAGGAACTAGGTACTAGGTAACAGTCTTTTAGTAACCAGTTTTTTAGGTCCTAGGTACTATGTACTAGTGATTTAGTAAACAGAATTTTGCTTTGCGCTTCTTTGCGTAGTTGATTGTGTACGTTTTTTACGTTTCTTCACGAAATATAGATCTGGTAGGGCTTTGCGCCTTTGTGTGAGATTGATGCAGCAGATGAAAGAGGATAGGGTGTATGATAAAAAAAGAGATTTTAATCAAATTGTTTAAATTTTTTTGCAAAAAATTTGTTTGAACAAAAATTATTTTCTAAAATTGCAATCTAGTAGTTTACAAACGATATCTTGAGACCATATCAAAAACTGCTTTTAAGACCATTTTTACCGAATTTTGCAAATAATTTATTTGCTGCTCTTTGAGACGGAGCAAAACAGACACGCAATTCATTTTATCTAACGTACTTGAGACCTACGTAAGAGTTGAATGAAAAATTAATGATGAGTTACGACCAATATTTTCAAGTCGTATTTTTTGTTGTATCGCAGGTGTAGAATATACCTGTCGAATGAAAGAATTTTAGCTGTCTGGCTAATTATTGCTTTTCGGTCAAGCTGAAGGTTTTAACCTTTTCAGGCAATCTTTGTATTGTTATGAAATTGATATAAAAACTTCAATTTGAAAGGTTTTATGGCTGTTTTGACATATTAGAGCATAAAATTTTGACCAATGAATATACTTGTCATCGCTATTATTTTTAGTGTCATTGTTATTGGCGGCACCTATTATTTTGCGCTTCGCATGTCGAAGGGTACGGTCAAAAATATGAATTTAAGGATAAGTGAATTGGCTGCAGCCTTGGGTTTGCCCGAGCCACAATTGCAAACATCATTTATTTCTTCTTTTTATAGTGGAGAGCTGTCTGCTATGATAGAGGGCAGAGAATTTTATTTTAGCAGTTTTACAAAATCTGAAAAAACAAGCGATTCGTACAAAACCGAATTTAGCTGGAAAATTGCTGATGCTGTTAGCGGCAAGCTCCGAATTACAAAGGAAGGAATTAAGTCCACACTAAATAAACAATTTGGCGGACAGGATATCGAAATTGGACAAAAGGAATTTGACCAGACTTTCTTAGTAAAAGGAGATAAAGAGGAATTTGCCAAGGCAATTCTTACTAATGCAATCAGTGCGGAATTGCTTAAAAAAGAAAGAGGAATTTATGGTTCAATTACAATTCAGGATGATAGCATTCGTTATGAAGAATCAGGTGTTTTGTTAACAGATGAAGATCTTCAACGCGTAATTCGCCTTATTGAACTTTGTAAAAATATCGCAAAACAAATCGAAACATTCTAATATCCCAAACATTTTAAAGACAGACACAATTATGAAAAATTATTTAAAAGCAGTTACACTGATTCTGCTGTCCCTCACAGTAATGGCCTTTGTAGGGCCTACCAAGGTTAAGTTTTTATCTGCCGATTGGTCGGCTGCACAGCAAAAGGCCAAGGCTGAAAAGAAACTTTATTTTGTTGATTTCGATGCCAGCTACTGCGCTTCCTGCCGCAATATGGATGCAAGTACCTATCAGGACCCTGCCTTGGCAAGTTTCATGGAAAATAATGTTGTAGCGCTCAGGCTCGATGTTCAGGACTTTGAAGGTGCCATGTGGTCACAAAACTATGAAGTGGAAGCACTACCAACCATGCTTATTTTTAATCAGGATGGTAAATTGGTAAAAAGGATTGTGGGTTATAAAAGTGCCAAGGACTTAATGGCA
>JBILRK010000220.1:0-4675 GCA_044372705.1 Saprospira sp.
CGAGCGCCTGGAATTTTTGAAAAAGTGTTTTGTTGTATGAAAATTGAACTGGCGCTGCCATAAACTTTGCATCATGCTCAACATATAGCCCTATAAGTTGATTTATCCAACCCTGAGGCACCTGACAATCTGCGTCTGTACATATGATAAGTTCAGCTTCAGAAACCGATATTGCATAAGACAAAAGTTGTTTTTTACCTGTTAAGCTTTTGTTTGTTAATATTTTAAGTTGTTCAATTCCAAGATTTGATGCTATTTCAACTGTACTATCGCCAGATTGGTCATCCGCAAGTAAAATCTCAACCAATTCCTTTGGATAAGTTTGTGCTGCAATGCTTTTTAGGCAGGCAGCAATATTAGCGGCCTCATTTCTTGCAATAACTATTACAGAAACTTTAACCTTGTAGCTATTCCTGGTAGAATGAAATTCTTCAAGCCTATTCCAATCTAGGCTATATCGAATCATCAGCAAGAAATAAGCTAAGCTGAAGAATAATGAAATGGCGGTTATAAGGCTAAAAAGCATTTATGCTGTTAATAATTTCTTCTAAAATAGGCCTTATTTTTAAAATAGACTTGATTTTGCACTTGAAATTCTGTAAATTTGGGGTTGCCCAAAAATGAGAATGAGTATCAGGGAACAAACTGATGCAAGTAAACCAATACTTTATGGGCATAATTTCATTATTTAATTCTTAAAATTAAAACCCATGTTTCCCGAAGCACTTCTACATTATGTCTGGAAATTCAGACTTTTCGATCACCACAATTTAAGAACAAACAACGGAGAAAAAATTGAAATTTTACATGGCGGTTTTCACAATCGAAATTCAGGTCCCGATTTCAGTGAGGCAAGAATTAGAATAGCCGATAAGTTATGGATTGGACAGGTAGAAATTCACCTTTCAGCATCCGATTGGCACAAACACAGGCATGATGGTGATGCTGCTTATGATAATGTCATACTGCATGTTGTATATGAAAAAGATTGCGAGCTGTTTCGTAAAGATGGCAGTAAAATTCCTACACTTAGTCTAAAAAATAGGATTTCAGAAGATATCATTCAAAAAAGCCTCAATCTTTTCAATAGTCCTGAGAGCATACCTTGCGCTAAGCATTTTTCTGAAGTGCCGGAACTTACAGTTCATATGTGGCTTGAGAGACTTGCCGTTGAACGTCTGGAATATAAAACTGAATTTATCAAGCGGGAGCTTGAACAAAGCCGCTACAATTGGGAACAGATTTTTTATCTTTTTCTTGCCAGAAATTTTGGTACCCCTGTAAACACCGAGCCATTTGAACTGCTTGCAAGAAGCCTTCCGATACGTATAATTTCAAAGCACAAAGACAATCTTACACAGATAGAAGCTTTACTCTTTGGTCAGGCCGGATTATTAGAAACATCATTCAGTGATAGTTATCCAAAGATATTACAAAATGAATATCGTTTTCTGCAAAACAAATACGGATTGATGCCAATGTTGGCTTCGGCTTGGAAATTTGGCAGAATGCGCCCTGCAGCTTTTCCCTCTATTCGTATTGCCCTCTTTGCACAGCTAATTAATAAATCGAATCATTTGTTTTCAACATTATTGGAAACTATTGACCTTCCAGAAATAAAAAAAGCCTTTGCGCTGAAAGTTTCAGACTATTGGCTGGAGCATTATCGTTTTGAAGATAACACCCAAAAAAGGCAGCAAAAATCCCTGGGAGAAGCAGCCATCCAAAGCATTGTAATTAATACCTTGGTTCCATTTTTGTTCCATTATGGCAAAATGATGCAACGGGAAGATTTAATTGACCGGGCCTTATTGTGGCTTGAGCAGACCGAAGCCGAAGAAAATTCAATTATCAGAATCTGGAAAAACTTAGGCCTAAGGATTGAAAATGCACATCAGACACAGGCATTGATACACCTGAAAAGACATTACTGCGAACCAAAAAGCTGTTTGGAATGTGCAGTTGGCAATCAAATTATGAGATAAATTATTAATTTTGCCAAACAAAACATGAGTAGATGTTATTATCTTTTTTCGATCCGCTTTTGATAGAAGCTGGCTGTGATGAAGCTGGCAGAGGCTGCCTTGCCGGTCCGGTTTTTGCTGCAGCGGTTATTCTTCCTAAGGATTATACAAATCCTTTACTGAACGATTCAAAAAAACTGAACGAAAAACAGCGACATTTATTGAGACCACAAATTGAGCAGGACGCAATTGCTTGGGCTGTTGCCGAAGTTTCAGCTTCGGAAATTGATTCAATCAATATTCTTAATGCCTCCATTTTGGCCATGCACAGGGCTATTGAACAATTGGTCCTAACTCCCGAATCACTTTTAATTGATGGTAACAGATTCAAAAAATATAATTCCATCCCACATCATTGTATTATAAAAGGTGATGGAAAGTATCTTTCAATAGCAGCGGCATCTATTCTTGCCAAAACCTATCGAGATCTATATATGGAAAGGATTCATGATGAATACCCTTCATACAGATGGGATGAAAATAAAGGGTATCCAACAAAAGCACATCGCGAAGCAATCAGAAAAAATGGCTCAAATATACATCATCGCTTAAGTTTCACATTGCTTCCACCCGAAGAAGACCAAGGCAAACTGTTCTGAATTATCATATTTAAAATATATTAAAAGCTATTTCATTGAATTTAATAAATTGCGTAAAAATATTTAATATTGATAAAATAATAGCCAACTAGTTTTTAATTGCTTATAAAATTGCCAAATGTTCAAATAAATCAAAATTCATGTTCTTTTATTTTCTTTTTCTAATAAAAAAGTACGACATTTGCACACACTTTCGGAAAATATAAATTTGTAGAACCTTTTTAAATAAAAAAGAAGAGAATGAGAAAAGCTGATCTTGTATCTCGTATTTCGGAGAAAACTGAAATCTCTAAGTACGATATACTCCTTACATTGGAAACTTTCTTCAAAGAAGTTAAAGAAAGCATCGCGGAAGGCGAGAATGTTTATGTACGTGGTTTTGGTAGCTTTATTGCAAAAAAGCGTGCCCGTAAAGTAGGCCGTAATATCAAAGCTAACAAGTCTATAGAAATACCAGAGCATTTCATCCCTGCTTTCAAACCTGCCAAGGTATTCGTTGACAAGGTAAAATCTACTTTGAAATCTGAATCAAAGAAGTAATAGTTTTCACCCGATCCCCGTTCTCCATCTAATATTTACTTGAAAAGTAATCCGGTTGAAATTTTTACCTGCGCTCATGCGTTTTAACACTTCTCAAATTATCGTAATTGTTGTTTCGATTTTGCTTTTTTTAATGTTGTTTAGTTTTGGTAGAACAAAACCGATAGTTAAAAAAGGATCCGAGTCGGCAACTGATACGCTTCCACCGCTCAACGACCAAGCTATGCTTGCAGGGGCAAGAAGTGCGCTAGATAGTTCACAAATTAAGCTCTTATCAGCTTTGGAACAGCAGAAGTCACAGGCAAAAAACTTAGAAGAAGAAGTACTTACATTGAAATTAATATCAAGAACATGGAATGAGTTCGGTAATTTTGCAGCTGGCGCTTATTATGCCGAAAAAGTTGCCGAACTCAAACCAAGTGGTGAAGCCTGGGCGATAAGCGGTACAACTTTTGGCATAGCTTTTAACAAAGAACTTGCCGATGTTGCACTCAAAAAATACCTGGGGCATAAAGCCATAAATGCTTTTCAAAAAGCTTTTAAACTTGAGCCAGACAGTGTTCAGCATGGAATAAATGAAGCGGTGATGTATGTTGAATTGAGCATGGTTGATACAAAGGTTATGCCCATGACTGGTGCTCAAAAATTATTGGAACTCGATAAAAAGAATCCCGATAATATCAATATCAACCTTCAATTAGGCCGTTTATCTTTTACAAGATCGGGTGATGTCCAAAAAGCTATCCCCCGTTTCGAAAAAGTGTTGAAACTAGCTGAATCGAAAGGCGGTGTAGATCCCGGAATGGTGTTGGAAGCGCATTTTTCATTAGCCGAATGTTTTGCTAAATCTAATGAAAAAGATAAAGCTATTTTTCACTATAAAAAATGCATTGAGCTCACATCAGATAACCCCAGTGTTCAAAAAGAGCTCAAAGCCAGTTTAGAAAAATTAGAAAAGGGTGTAAATTAAACCTTACATTCAGTAAGATAAAATGATTTTTTAACTTTAAAACAAAGCACTATGCCCTGCGGAAAAAAACGTAAGAGACATAAGATTGCGACACACAAACGCAAAAAGCGCCTTCGCAAAAATCGTCACAAGAAGAAGAAGAAGTAATTCTTAGTCTTCTAGTAAAAAATAATATACATTTTTTCAGAGGGCAAGCCTGTTTATGTCTTGCCCTTTTTTTTTGATTCCTGTTTTAACCTACCTTGATTTCCTGTAGCCTGTAAAAAGTACGGCTTTATTATTTAAGAGAAACAAATTTGTTTCCCAATGGCATTTTTATGCCACTAAATCATTATCATAACGATTTATAAATCAAGGCTTTGGAAAAAGAACTCATTATAACTTCCGGTGCAAAAGAAACTCAAATTGCACTACTGGAAAATAAAAAATTGGTTGAATTACACAACCAAAAGCCCGTCAGTGGCTTAGCCGTCGGAGATATTTTTCTCGGCAAAATTTCGAAACTCTTACCTGGACTCAATGCGGCATTTGTCGATATTGGC
>JBILRK010000222.1:0-4672 GCA_044372705.1 Saprospira sp.
GGTCCATCTTCGTTACCATCTCCAGAGCCATTTCCATCACCTCTTCCATTGGTCTGGCCTAAATTATTGGAGCCATTAGTATTGCTAGTGCTTGAATTTGTTTTGTTATCACCTTTAAAATTTCCAAAATCTAGACCTCCATCTACTTTTGCATTGGAATCATTGTTTTTGGTAGTTTTTACCGAGGTGGATGATTTTATATCATCATTGGTCTCCACTTCCTTTGCTTTACTCGAGGACGTCTCATTTTTAGGTTCCGGTTCTTCACTGTTACTGGGAGAACCACCACCCCCTCCGGTTTCAATCTCAATACTTTCAAAGGAAGTAATTAGTCCCTGTGGCTCAGGAACAGGATCCTGTTTTGAAAAAAATCTCAAAAAAACGGAGAGTACCAGTAAAATGGTAAAAAGTGCAGCGCCAATAGCAGCCTTTCTTCTGTCGATTGGTCTGGATGACTCATCCAATAAAGGATCTTTTTGTGGGGTTATTGCGTAACTCATTTATACAGTTGTTTTCTCAGAACAAACAGAAATCTAGAATATAATAATGATTCAAAAATCTATTTAATTTTAAAAAATAATATGTGTTTGTGAATAACCTTTCGATATTTTGTACAGTAAAAGATCAACTCTTTTCTTAAAAATACATAAAATAGCAAATCAAGAATAAGTTTTAAAGTATATTTATCGAAAGCTTTAATTGAATTCATATTGACTATTATACTGGTGTTTTTAATACTTAAACACTGACCAACTATGCTATATTAAATCTAATCACTCTGTTATAAGCCTCAGTTTTACATTTTCTATGGCGTTGGCAATTTGAAAAATTTCGTCAATTTCTTGCATTTTTTTATCCTTGGGGAGTAAAAGTCTAAGCTCTATATTTTTATCCTTATAGCCCCTAAGCTTTTCTAGTAATACAGATGCAAAATTTTCATAATTGGTTGTGTCACCGGCAATTTTAAAATGATTATTTTTTAAAAAAGATACTTCGATGACTGCTAATTTTGGAATTTCTTTTTTTGGACTAAAGTAAGAAAGCAACACAACAAAAATAATAAAGAGGGCTACTGTTATCATAATAGTCCGCTTGCTCAGCATGCTACCGCGTTTAGTAACATGATTTCTGCGAAACTCAACTTTATGCATTATTCCTCTGCTTTGGCAGCCAAAATCATCTTGGCCCCGTATTCATTAATGACATCCACAACAGAGACAAGGGTTTGCGCATCCACCTCCTTATCTACATCCATGATCACTGTAATTTCTTCAACTGGTCTTCCATCTCTGGCGATAGCCTGACCTAACAAGCCTTTCAAGGAAGGGATGTCAACAGTAAGCTCGTTGAATGTAATTTTTCTGTTCTTATCAATTTTTACCGTCAAAGGCTGTGCAGTAGATTTGGCATTGGCTCTGCTCGAATTTGGCAGCATTAAATTTATAGCAGTAGGGCTCACTACACTTGAAGTAAGCATAAAGAAAATCAACAAAAGAAAAACAATGTCTGTCAAAGATGACATGTTAAATTCTGCAATTGCCTTATTAGATTTTTTCAGTCCCATAATTTATTATTTTGGAGCGTCGGTAGCTAAGATGAGTCTGGCTTTATGCTTATTGCTCAAGCTCATAATTTTAACAATTGTACCTGTCTTTTCCTCAGCCTCAACATTCAGTACGATTGTTACCCCATCTTTTATGCCTTTAGATAAATTCTCATTCTGCTCTTCATCAATGCGAAGCTTCAGACTAGCATCCAAGTCCTCCCATTTAACCTGTTTGTCTTCCAAAAAATATTCCCCTTCTTTAGTAACAGATAGGGCAATATTTTGGGGAGAAGGCGTCTTACTATTTGATTTTGGCCTTTTTAGGTTTTTAACATTTGGACTGGTTAGACTTGAAGTCAACATGAAAAAAATCAGCAATAGGAAGACTATATCTGTCAGTGAAGATAGATTAAACTCGGCACTTGCTTTATTTCTCTTTTTTAAACCCATGATTTTTTAAAATAATTAGGTGAGTTTTTATGCTGTAGGTTCCTGTAGCAAATCCATAAATTCCATAGTAGCAGCTTCCATTTTGAAAACTACTCTATCCAAACTGGCAATAAGTGAATTATACCCGATATAAGCTACAATACCAACAACCAAACCAAATGCAGTAGTGATAAGTGCCTGATAAATACCACCTGCAAGGGCTGCTGTACTAACATCACCACCAGCCATTGTCATGAATGAAAGAATCATACCTGTAACTGTACCCAAGAACCCGGTCATAGGAGCTGCACCAGAAATTGTTGCCAACAAAGACAACCTTTTTTCCAATTTATAAATTTCCAAATTACCTACGTTTTGTACCGCAGAATGTATATCTTCAAGTGGTTTCCCAATACGCTGCAAACCTTTAGAAACCAGGCGTGCAACGGGGGTATCTGTATTTCTGCAAAGATTCAAAGCGCTTTCAATATCTCCTGTTTGAACATAAGCACGGATTCTTTCCATAAAACTTTCATCTACTTTGCCGGCTCTCTGTATGGTAAGATATCGCTCAATAAGGATATAAATCGCAAAAATTCCCATAATCACCATGATTAAAGTGAGGATAATACCGATAGTTCCACTACTTACAATAACTTCGTACAGTGAAAAACTAACTTCTTTTGGAGCCGTAGATGTAGAATCAGGTGTCTGAAACAAAAACAATGGAAACATAAGCAGTTTGTTTAAATGAAAATTAATGTTAAAATTAAGTTTTATGAATATATTGACTTCATTATTTACAAGGCGAATATAGCGCTTTTTGTGGGTTTTTCGACTTTTTAGCGATAATTTGTAGCTAACTCAAACTAAACGCACAATTTGATTTCTTATTATTCTGTTTAATGAAACCCAGTTCATAATTATTACTAATATTTTTCATAAATATAATTTAAATATTTACCGACTGCATCAGTTAAAAAACCATTTAAAAACACCTAAATTTAGGTTAAACTTAAAACGAAATAATATGCTTGCTACTGTATTTTTACCAATTGCCTTAGGTATAATAATGCTCGGACTTGGTCTAAGCCTAAAAATTGAAGACTTTACAAGGGTACTTACCTATCCAAAAGCAGTTATAATAGGACTCTTGTGCCAAATGCTACTGCTTCCTTTTGTGTGTTTTGCTGTTGCTGTCGGGTTTGGTCTACCGGCAGAACTTGCTGTTGGATTAATGTTACTGGCAGCCTCTCCGGGTGGAGCAACTGCAAATTTGTACAGTCATTTATCAAACGGAAATGTGGCGCTTAATATAACACTGACAGCAGTAAATTCGGTATTGGCAATTTTCACCCTACCTATCATTGTAAATATGTCGCTAGGCTACTTTATGGCTGATAATGATACTGTTGTGCCACTTCAATTCAAAAAAATTATCGAAGTTTTTGCTATTATTTTACTTCCTGTTGTTTTGGGGATGTTCATTAATGCAAAGTCAGCTTCATTTGCCAAAAAAGCCGAAAAGCCTTTCAAGATTGCATCGGCAGTTTTTTTGGTAATTATAATTGTTGCTGCGGTTCTCAAAGACAAAGAAAAAATTGTCGATTATTTTCAACAAGTTGGTCTAGCTGCATTGGTCTTCAATTTGGCAAGCATGGCTGTTGGCTATTTTATTCCAATTTTACTGCGAGTAGGTAAAAAAGAAGCCATTGCTATTGGTATGGAAATAGGCATTCATAATGGCACTTTGGCAATTTATATCGCACTGAATGTATTGAAAAACGATGCCATGTCCTTCCCTCCTGCTGTTTACAGCTTGATTATGTTTTTTACTGCTGCGGCCTTTGGTTGGTGGGTTAGCAGAAAAACCAACTCAAACAAATTATAATTCTGTTTTTACGACTATTTTAATTGAAATTAAAATAAAAATTTACATACCTTTGCGATGGAAAAATAAAAAATGTCGCATAAAAATCAGACAGCTTGAAAAACAGGGCACAAATTTTGAACTCAGTGAAAATGTTGATAGGCAACACACCCTTATTGGAAATCAACTTTTTGTTCAAAAATAAAAAAAGAAGCATTTTTGCTAAGGCCGAAAGTTTCAATATGACAGGCAGTATCAAAGACCGTATGGCCTTACATATCCTATCTAAAGCAATTGAAAACGGAAGCCTTAAACCAGAAATGGAAATTTTTGAAGCGACTAGCGGAAATACGGGTATTTCTTTTGCCGCAATTGGCCGTGCCCTTGGACATAAAGTGAATATTTTTATGCCTGACTGGATGAGCGAGGAGCGCAAAAATCTCATTCGCTCTTTTGGCGCAGAAATTCGTCTGGTAAGCAAAGAAGAAGGGGGATTTTTGGGTAGTATAGCTATGGCCGATAAAGCTGCTCTAAGCGCTGATGGCTTCTTACCCCATCAATTCAGCAATTGTAACAACCCAGATGCACATTATCAAAGCACTGGTCCCGAGATCGACAAACAGCTTTCCGATATTGGCCTTCAGCCCGATGCCTTTGTAGCAGGTGTTGGCACAGGTGGCACAGTCATGGGCGTTGGCCGTTTTTTAAAAGAACAGCATCCATTTATTAAGATTCATCCGCTCGAACCCGCCAATTCTCCAACGCTTACAACGGGTCACAAAGTCGGAAAACATCGCATTCAAGGCATTTCAGATGAATTTATCCCA
>JBILRK010000221.1:0-4672 GCA_044372705.1 Saprospira sp.
ATTGGGTAATTCTCCCGATGCAATTGAACTGATTCTGAAATACTCGGCTGATGGCGTGCGTTTTGGCATGCTTTCATCTGCAGCGGCAGGCAATGACATTGTTTTCGACGCACCCTTCGACGATAAAAGCAAAAAAATCATCAACGAAAGCAAAATGTGCGAGTTGGGCCGCAATTTCACCAATAAAATGTGGAATGCACTCAAGCTCCTGAAAGGCTGGAACATAAGCGAGGAAAAACCTTCGGCGGTGAACCTGATGGCCATGAAATGGATTGAACAAAAGCTGAATGAGCAGATAGCCGAGGCCAATGCAGGTTTCGAAAGCTATCGCCTCTCTGAGGTGCTAATGGGGCTACGCAGCCTTATCTGGGATGATTTCTGCTCCTGGTATCTCGAAATCATCAAACCGGTTTACGGACAGCCTATTGATCGTACAACTTTAGATTTTACCATCGGTATTTTCGAAAAAATGATGACACTGCTGCATCCTTTCATGCCATTTATTACGGAGGAGCTTTGGGCAAACCTTCGTGCACGTGCTACTGGCGATGATTGTGTGGTGAGCAAGTGGCCCGAGGCCGGCAGCTGCGAACCCAAATTCCTGCAGGCCGTGGAGAAAATGAAAGTAGTAGTGCAAAACATTCGCGACGTACGTGCCAAAAATCAACTGCCCGAAAAGGAACAGCTGAAGATGATGGTAAAAGACAGCGAATCGGCCCGCGATTTCTTAACTGAAGCTGGTATGACCGAAACAATCGTCAAAATAGGCTTTTTAGAGTCACTGGGTATCACTAGCGAAGACACAGATGCCACCTCTTTCTTGGCCGGTACCGAGCAGTATTTTCTCTTTTTCGAAAAGAAAATCAATATTGCCGATGAAATTGCCCGCATCAAAAAAGACCTCGAATATTTTCAGGGCTTTGTCAATGCGATAGGAAAAAAGCTGGAAAACGAAAAATTTGTACAGAATGCCAAGCCGGAAGTGGTAGAAGCTGAACGCAAAAAAATGGCCGATGGTCATTCTAAAATTCAGCTCTTGCAAGAGGAATTGGAGAAATTGGAATCGGCTTAGGGTAAATCTATGTTTTTTTAATTTTTATATTTTAAATGGCAAATTTATACGTCATTGCAGGTTGTAATGGAGCAGGAAAAACTACTGCTTCCTTTACTGTTTTGCCTGAAGTATTGAATTGCAAAGAATTTGTCAATGCAGATGAGATAGCAAGGGGTTTATCTCCCTTTCAGCCCGAAACAGTTGCCATACAGGCAGGGCGGCTGATGTTGAAACGAATTGATGATCTTATGGAAGAAAAGGCAGATTTTGCTTTTGAAACTACCTTAGCTTCGCGGACTTATGTCAAAACAATTCAACGGGCAAAGGAACTAGGTTATACCGTAACTTTGTTGTATTTTTGGTTGCCTTCGCCAGACATGGCTAAAAAACGTGTAAAGGAAAGAGTATTGAGGGGTGGACATAATATACCTGAAGATACTATAGTAAGTCGTTATTATGCTGGCATAAAAAATCTTTTTGAACTTTATATAAATGAGGTTGATGAATGGGTACTAATTGATAGCTCTGAAACTTTTTATATCTCAGTTGCTTCTGGAAAAAATGGAACTATTAAAATAATTAATGAAGCGTTATATCAAGAAATACAAAATCAAAGTCAATGAAATTTACAAATTTTGACGAGAAAGTTGATAAAATAATCAAAGGCTGTCAGCTTGCCTTCGAAAAACTGCTTGCCGAAGAAAAACTCCGCGATGGGGAATTAGTTTTTGCCGATGATGAGGGCAAGCCCGTAATTGTAAGGGCAAGAGAATTTGAAGCCTATCAGCAAAAAATAGCAGCAGAGAAGGAAAAGAAAAAATCCTAATTGGATAAATGTAAAAGCCCCGAGGAAAAAATCTTCGGGGCTTTTAATATTGATGGTATAAAATAATTAAACTAAGATTTAATTTCTGAAAGCATTAGAAAATTTAGCAGATTGATAAATAACAAATTAGACTTGGTAATTATACTTTTTGAACAAATCTATTTTACATCAATCTGTATCATTTCGCTTTTTCCCATGTCGGAATTCAGAATGATTTCTTTGGAGAAACCATCTGTTTCAATAAAAAATGCTGCAGTGTTTGGTGGCGTAGACCCGGTATTCTCTGCCTTCATTACCAAAAAGTTTTCTCCCGGATCAAGATTTAAGTAAAAGCTGGTTCGGCATTTTTTTACTTCCAGATTTCTCACAATCCATTCCCCATTCAGGCTCAGCGAAATAATATCGCCATCTTCTACATTATTATCCCAAATACTGACCTTGGTTTTTTTATTCGGTATGGAAATTTTTTCTTTGAGGGCAATGCTGGTTTTCTCAATCTCTTTTGCTGCTACGTTTTTGATTTTGTAGGAAATCTCAAAAAGAACATTGTTGATGCCTTTATCCCCGTAAAATGTAGCAGCGTTGTAGTCTTTTTTCCATTTCCCGGGTCTGTTGCATTTGTAGCTTATAATTTCAATATTATCAGGCACAAACCAGCTATAAGTAAATTTATCAAAACCATTTTTGCCTCCTACTATTCCATAATTACCGTCTGAGGTTACTATTGAATCATTTTTAAATGTATAAACTCCATCCTTAAACATAGTATTTCTTGAAATATCACGATGCATTAAATAAGAATGATTATAATCTGGGGGAAAAACAATTTTAAGAAAGTCAGTTTCATCTTTAAGCAAGACTTGGTCTGATGTAAAGCTCAATTTTACGTTATCACTCACAGACTTTCGCGCCAAATTTATAGAATTATTTAAATTAAATGAATTGCCATTACTTACATCATATCTGTATACGCTCATACCATCACCCGATAAGAATGAAAGCATGTCTTTTTCGTTAGAGGCTGAATTTCTGAATGAAATTGAATTCTTTGACATTTCTTGTTTTTGTAAGTCAAATTCAGTTATTAAGAACTCTGAAGTATTATTTAAATAAAAAGTATAAACGGCAATATAGTATTTATTTTCAGTGGGATTTTTTGCCAAACACCAATTAACCCCTTTTTCACTAATGTAATTCCATTTTTCAACCTGTTCAAGGTTTAAGGTGTTTTTCAAATTGATAGAATCCAGCACTTTTTCATAACGAGTAACATTGAACTTAGAGTTATTATTACTAACAACCATATCAATTGTAGCAAACTCCCATACATTACTAAAGGTTTCAATGCCATTCTTTTTTTCTACTATTTGACCATAGGAAATGCTGAATTGGATTTGACCCTTAGCAGAAAAAGAAATAAATAACTGAAAAAGGAATAGATAGAATAGGATATTTTTCATAAATAAAATTTTCTAACAATTTATTAATCAAAAAAAACAGACTGATACTTAATGTATGCAGTCCGTTTAAATTAGATTTTATGAAACTTAATTAAGCCTTTGCATCCGCTCCAGCTTCAGCTCCAGCAGCTTCGGCTGCAGCACGGGCTTTATTGATTCGTTCAAGTTCTTTGTCGATATAATAAAGGCTTTGGGAACCATCGCCAATAAGACGAATTTTATCCAGAATTTCACGAACCAAAGCTTCCTCTTCGCGCTGTTCGCCTACATACCATTGCAGAAAAACGGTGGTGGCATGGTCGTGACCTTCCTGGCTAAGGGTCATGAGTCGGTTGATGGAATCGGTTACATGTTTTTCCTGCTCATAAACCATTTTGAAAATAATCTGAATGGATTCGAATTCTGCAGCGGGTTTGTCAACAGCAGGAATAATGGCCTCGCCATCCATATCATTGATATAGTGTACAATTTTGAGCATGTGCATGCGCTCTTCATCAGACTGTGCATAGAAAAAAGCTGCACAACCACGAAGTCCCTGACGGTCGCACCAGGAAGCCATTGAAAGATAAGTAGCCGATGAACTTGCCTCCAGACTTATTTGGGCATTGAGCGCATCCTGAATATTATTTTTAAGCATAGATGTATTTTTATTGAATAGAACAGTAGCGAATCAAGTTAGTTCAAATCAGCGAATTGTATCTTTTAATTGTTTTCGCCTGAAACTTGTATAAGCAGGTCAATATTTTCAACCAAACCTAGTGCAAGGGAATTCAAAGAGGCTTCCAATTCATTTTTATCAAGGTTTTCAAGCTCCAGGGTATCTCTGAATATCAGGTGTTTGCCTGTTTCGTCCAGTACATAGGCGCCGTAAACCAAGCGGCGGTTTGCCTGTAAGAGTTGTTTCCAAAGTTCGGGATTATCAACGGAAACATCTACCAATTTTTGTTCAAGAATCAATAGGTTGTCTTCGCAGTCCAAAACCATATTGTTCACACCATTGTCCTCGTTGTTGATGACAAAAATCTGTTCTTCGGGAATTTCTTTG
This sequence comes from Saprospira sp., assembly GCA_044372705.1. Classification (GTDB taxonomy): domain Bacteria; phylum Bacteroidota; class Bacteroidia; order Chitinophagales; family Saprospiraceae; genus Saprospira. The sequence goes on from JBILRK010000221.1 coordinate 4,386, forward strand.
ACAATCTCATAACCAAGATCCAAAAGATAGTCTTTTACTTTGTTTGAATAGTTCATTATTTTTGGTTTTGTGATTTCTAATTATTTTCAAGCCGAAAATACAATTATTGTTCAAATAAATCATTTTTTAGTTCAATTTTTAGCAAATTGTAACATTCAGCAGCATCTTAAAAATTTTTATAAAATTTGGGGTTTAATGTAACCAAAAGACTTTTTTGAATTATTGATTACAAATTCAAAAACTTTATATTATGAAAACCAATACCTTGACTTTACTGCTATTGCTGA
>JBILRK010000224.1:0-4662 GCA_044372705.1 Saprospira sp.
AAGAATACCAAAAATTCCACAAAATCTCGATTTCGCCGGAGAGCCAGTTCCTCTAAGCGATACTGAAGTCCGTGAAAGAATCGACCGCGAAATACTCGCCATCTGTTTCTGGCATTCGAGCATCATTCAAAATATAAAATTTAGCCGCAGGTACTTTCCCATTATCGAAGAATTGGCTAAAAAGCACGGCATCCCCGATGATTTCAAATACCTGGCAGTCACCGAAAGCAGCCTGCGCAATGCCACTTCGGTTGCCGGAGCAAAGGGCATCTGGCAGTTTATGCCCGAAACAGCCGAATCTTACAATCTTTTTATCAGTAAAGAGATCGATGAACGCTACAATTTTTACAAAGCCAGCGATGCAGCCTGTCAATTACTCAAAAGACTGAAAGATAAATTCGGAAGCTGGACCCTTGCTGCTGCAGCCTATAACTGTGGCGAGGGCCGCGTAAAAGAAAGAATGTCTGAACAGGGCGGAACATCTTATTATGACCTTGTACTGCCCGAAGAAACAATGCGATATGTACCCCGTATTATCGCCATGAAAGAAATTATGAAAAATCCAGCCAAATATGGTTATGCCCTTGGCGAAGAGGATTACTACGAAGCCATGCCAAAGTATAAAAAAGTGCTCATCAATAGCAGCATCAGCCATTGGCCCGATTTCTGCAAAGAACATAATATTACTTACAAAACCCTTACGGTGCATAATCCCTGGATTTTGGGCTATAGCCTCAACAATAGTGAAGGTCGCGAATTTGAGGTTTTGATACCTGCTCCATAATCATAAGCCTTTTCAAACAGGCATAAATAACATAATCGATGCGGTCAGTTCCTTTGCTCCTTTTTTGCCTGCTGTTCAGTATCAAGCTGCTGGCACAGCAATACAGGGAGCAGAATCCTGAAGGCCTGCTGATATTGAGATCGGACAGTATTTTTGCGTTGAATTACCGCTCCGATGGAGTTTTGGATTTTACCCCTCTTTACAGTGCTCCCTATCTCGATTCTGTAGGAGCCTTGGCCTTTGACCCTAGCGATGGCTTTTATTATGGCTTCCGTTACGACAATGCGCATTTGGTCCGATTCAGACTAAACGAAAGATATGAGGATTTGGGCATTCCGACCGATAGCAGTGGGAAAAACATTCCCAATGAAGACCTGACAAGCGCCGTGATTCACAACAAAAAGCTATATGTCCTCGCCTATTCCAACAACAGTATTTACGAAGTTGACCTCGGTACTAAATTATTCAAACTAACCATTGCCAATATCCCCTTTTCTCTGCCCAACACACTGGCCTGGCATCCAAAAATAGAAAGACTCTATATCCTTGATCAAAACGCTGCGCCCCGGATAATCAATCCCCAGAATGGCCTTTTGGAAAAGGAATTCATTCCTGGATCCTTTGCAAATTTGCCCCGAAAAAAACTACTCAGTTACGGTAAACTATGGTTCGGAACTGATGGGCGCTGCTTTCTATTGGCCGGTCAGGAAGGCGTTTTGTACGAACTCGATACAGAAAAAAAACAGGCTTATTTTGTGGCCAATACTAATTTTAATTCTCCAAAAGACGCCCTGCCACATTCAGCACTGCAGTCACCGGGATTTATCGGAAAAGAAATTGTATCACTAAAGGTTCAGCTTTATCAGCATCTGAACGATTACCTTGAGCTGGAGTGGTTTGAGCGGAACGACAAAGCAGAGGTAGCATACTATTATACCGAAAAATACAATCCCGAAAAGCTGCTTTGGGAGCAGGTTGCACAGGTGCCGGGCTATGCGGCCAATACACTTTCTAACAGATACACTTATCTAGACCGAATGCCCCGACAGAATGAAAATTGCTACCGATTGCGGATAGAATTCCCCGAGGGTTTTGTAGGCTATAGCCGCGAAGTTTGCTTTGATAAAAACAGTGCAAAAACGAATCCTAAGATCAGGCTTTCCAATTCCCTTGTCTCCGATGAAAATGGCAGTTTTCTGCATTTGATTGGATATCATGGCAAAAAAATCTCAGTTGAAATTTTCCACTGCGCTTCAAAACAAAAAACGATTTCTTTGGAATTATTGCCTCAGGGTGATGATTATTCAACCTGGCTTAGGTTGGAAAAAGCCGGATGGTACGAAATTCGGATTATTAATGGCAAAGATATACAGCGTTTGAAAGTATTTAAATAGGTCAAGTTTTGAGAACTATCTACTGTGAAAAACAATTTTTACAGTGCAGTTTAACCACAGATTGCCAAATTTTAAATAAAAAAATTAACGCGCCGCAGGCACCGCTTCCAAATGTCTGAAGCACCAGCGTATGGAAGCAGCATCGGCTGGCAATGATACTTATATGGATCCGGACAAATGGTGAGGAGTAGTAAACTCAGGATACAGATGCTGCTTCCGGTTTAGGGTTCCTTGCTGTCTGTCAAATTAGACGATTAGGGCTAATGACCCTAAAACGCCTTGCTGAGGACTAGATTTTTTGTCTCGTCAGAACTGACGAGATGAAAAAAGTAAAAAAGAAGCGAGCAGAGCCAACCTGTGTTTTGTAATCTCACAAGCAGAGATGGTGAAAAGCAGAAAAAAGGAAGACAGCTAAGTGCACAAAAAAACCGACTCTTTTCGGAGTCGGCTTGGTGCCCAGGACAAGATTCGAACTTGCACACCCTTTCAGGCGCTACCACCTCAAAGTAGTGCGTCTACCAATTTCGCCACCTGGGCAGAAAGCTTTGAACGCTGAGGTTTTATTTTTTGTGAATGCAAAAGTATAACAAAAAGTTCAGAAGCACAAATTAATCTGATTTTTTTAAACAAAAAACTGCCTGCTTAACCCATGTTATGGAAGACTTTTTGCACATCGTCATCGTCTTCAAATTTTTCAATTAGCTTTTCGATGTCTTCTTTTTGTTCATCAGTAATTTCTTTGGTTACCTGCGGAAAACGCTGCAGCGAAGCTTCTTTAACCTCAATGCCCAGTTCTTCCAATTTTGCCTGCATCTGCCCAAAATCCTCGAAAGCCGTGTACACATAAACGGTATTTTCATCGCCCATTTCAATTTCTTCGGCACCGCCGTCGATGAGGTCGAGTTCAATATCGTCGAGTGTTTTGTCTCCCATTTCGAAGACGAACTCCCCTACTCTGTCGAACATAAAAGCAACCGAACCGCTGGTTCCCAAGGCTCCGCCTGAGCGGTTGAGGTACAAACGCATATTCGCCACTGTACGGGTAGGATTATCGGTCAATGTCTCCACCAAAAAGGCAATGCCATGTGGTCCGAAACCTTCATATACTACTTCGGTGAGGTCTTCCGCATCTTTCGAAACAGCACGTTTGATAGCATTTTCAACATTCACTTTCGGCATATTGGCCAGTTTGGCGCTCTGTACTGCAATGCGCAAACGAGGATTGGTTGATGGTTCGGGCCCTCCTTCTTTCACTGCCAGCGCTATTTCGCGACCAATTTTTGTAAACAATTTAGCCATTTGGCCCCAACGCTTCATCTTACGATCTTTGCGGTATTCGAAAGCTCTTCCCATTGTATTGTAATGTTATTGAGTTAGATTTTGCTAAAATTTTGAGGCTGCAAATATAAAATTTTGTAACGTAAAATAAAAATGGAATCCCGAAAGTTCAAAAACTCATTCAAATTAAAAAAGGTCAGCATTTTCTCCTTTTTAAATTGGAAGAAAATTCTGACCCTGAAACAGTCGTTTTAATTTTAGGTAATCATTTTACCTTGCTCACAAGTTTTTAACCTGCAATCATTGTTTTTTAATAAAGAGGAGATGATGGAATTTGATAACCTGCAACAACCATTCTATCTGTACCGTTAAATCCATAGATTTTCGATTTTCCAGTTTCAGTATCCCAAACCAACACGTTATAAATTGATTTTCCATTATGAGAGAACCCACTTTCGCTCATCATAATCTTTCCTGTGCTATTTACCGTTGTAGGATTATCGGCCTTGGCGCTGTTGTTGATAATAGTACCAAGCGCAAATGTAAATAAGGCAAGGCCAAAAAAGCTAGCAAATATGCGCTGTGCTATTACATCAATTGAATTTTTCATAGATTTCTTGATTTTTGTTTTAATTAAAAATGTTAATTATCAATGTATTATAATAGTTTCAAACAAATCTTTTATTTCAAATCATCCTCCTCCCCTTTTCGAGATGAAAAAAGCGGGGCTTTATAAGCAATAATTTCAACCCTTGTTAAAATGTATCGCCCGATATAAATTTACTAGTAAATGGGTGATGCAGGTAATTGGTAATCTGTTGGAGTGAGTTTACCCGTAGCGGTAGCGAAATTATATAATTTTGATTTGCCTGTTTCTATATCCCAAACTAGTATATGATACATAGCTTTTCCATTAAGCAAAAACCCACTTTCACTCATCATATATTTCCCTGAATTATTAACCGTATTAGGGCTATCAGCCTTAGCGCTATTGTTGCAGATAGAAGCGATGCCAAAGCTTGCAATGCCTATTCCAATGAGCAAAAACATAATTCCCTTGCAGAAATCAACAAATTTTAGATTTTTCATAACTTAATCTTTTTTGGTTTAATAATATTGATATAAATTAAAGACGAAACTATCAAAATAACAAGTTTTTCGTCAATTATAATTCCAATTATCTATATCAAAACACTAATTGTTTTT
>JBILRK010000223.1:0-4662 GCA_044372705.1 Saprospira sp.
AATAGGGCACGGGGTGGATTTGATGACGGAATCTGGAAGAAATTATATTTTTGACATGATGTCTGAAAAACCTGTCCCTATTGAAATTTTGCCTGATAGTAATGAATTTATACTTGCTGTAAGCGGAGAGGAGCATCCTTTCGAATCTTATCATCGTTCAAAAGTGCCAATTGTAGTAGCAAGCGATGATCCGGGTGTTTTGAATTCGAGTTTGGCAGCACAGTACAAAAAGCTTGCAATCGATTTTCCTTATTTGTCTTACAGTGATTTTAAAGAATTTGCATTCAATAGCATTCGATATAGTTTTTTAGCTCCTGAAATAAAGGAACAGTTTTTGCTGAAATTAGAACATCAGTTTGTTGATTTTGAACAAAGTACTGATCAAAAATAATGTTATGAGAAGATTGTTAAAATATCTGGGTTTCCTAATGCTTGCTTTCACGGTTTGCTCCTGTGATCCAAGAGGAGATGAACTTTGGGGAGATGAGAAAAATCAGATTCGTAATTATCTACAGGACAGGGGTGTTATTGATTACAGCGAGGATGATGCTTCTGGTTATTTTTATTATTTTACTGATGCTAATGGTTTAGGTGGGAGACCAAATGCAAATTCCATCGTAGAAGTTGTTTACAGAATTGAAGGGCTTGACGGAAATGTTTTTGTGGAAACGCCATCGGGCGAGACGCAGCGAATCGATTTGTCAAAAAGTATTGTTGGACTTCAGCTGGCCATGCCCAATTTTCAAATTGGAACAAAAGGATATATCATATTGCCTTCCCGATTAGCATATGGTAAAAAGGGTTTAAAGGATGATAATGGCAATCAGCTTATCCCAGCTAATACAGTTCTGCTAGTTTATGTTGAATTGATTGAGGTACATCCTCATTTTTGAAAAATTAGATACCAGTAAATAAAAAAAGGCTTCGAAATCTTCAGATCTCGAAGCCTTTGCCATTGAATTACTTTCTTATTTTATTTCAAATGTCTCTAAGTATTTTGTAGTGAAATTGCCTTTTATAAAGTTTTCATCCTGCATAAGTTGCTGATGGAAAGGCACAGTGGTTTTAACCCCTTCAATCACAAATTCATCTAGTGCTCTTCTCATTTTATTGATACAATCTTCACGGGTACGGGCGCGGCAGATGAGTTTTGCAATCATTGAATCGTAATAAGGCGGAATCGTATAACCCGAATAAACATGAGTGTCAACACGTACTCCATGACCTTTTGGACTGTGGAAAGAGGTGATTTTACCTGCAGATGGACGGAATCCGTTGTAAACATCTTCAGCATTGATACGACATTCAATAGCATGCATAGTAGGGAAGTAGTTGATACCCGAAATCGGTTCACCCATCGCAATTTTAATCTGTTCGCGAATGAGATCGTAGTCAATAACTTCCTCCGTAACCGTATGTTCTACTTGAATACGGGTGTTCATTTCCATAAAATAGAAATTCTTGTGCTTGTCGACCAAAAATTCTATTGTGCCTACACCTTCGTAATTGATTGATTTACCTGCAAGAATAGCAGCCTCACCCATTCTTTTACGTAATTCGTCATTAATAAATGGAGAAGGAGATTCTTCAACCAATTTTTGGTGACGTCTTTGAATAGAACACTCGCGCTCCGACAAATGGCATACAGTTCCGTATTGGTCACCTGCAATCTGAATTTCGATGTGACGAGGCTCCTCAACAAATTTTTCCATGTACATACCATCGTTGCTAAATGCAGCTTTGGCCTCTTTTTGAGCAGCTTCCAAAGCAGGTTCCAGTTCCTCTTCGGTATAAACTACCCTCATACCTTTACCACCACCTCCGGCAGTAGCTTTCAGCATCACAGGATAACCGATTTCTAAAGCTGTCTTTTTGGCAACTTTTACATCGCGGATAAGCCCTTCTGAGCCAGGTACAACAGGAACACCTGCTTTTATCATCGTTTCCTTGGCCGTAATTTTATCCCCCATTTTCATAATTTGGGAGGGAGTAGGGCCTATGAATTTTACATTGTATTGGGCACAGATTTCAGCAAACTTGGCATTTTCTGCCAAGAAGCCATAACCGGGATGAATGGCATCTGCATTGGTTATTTCTACAGCAGCCATAATATTCGGAATGTTCAGATAAGAAGCTGAGCTGGCAGCCGGTCCAATACAGACGGCCTCATCAGCAAAGCGAACATGCAGACTGTCGCGGTCGGCAGTTGAATAAACTGCTACTGTTTTGATGCCCATTTCTTTACAGGTACGGATTACACGCAGTGCAATCTCGCCTCTGTTGGCTATCAATATTTTTTTAAACATAGTATATAAAACTTATTGATGAAGATTTGATTTTGGCGAAGCGCTTACAGCGGCTCAACTAAGAAAAGTACCTGTTCGTATTCCACAGGACTTGCATCTTCTACCATAACTTTTACAATTCTGCCACTCACTTCTGCTTTTACATCATTGAAAAGTTTCATTGCCTCGATAAGACAAACTACACTTTCAGGATTGATGGTATCACCCACTTTGATATAAACAGGTTTATCGGGAGATGAAGAGCGGTAGAAAGTACCAACCATAGGTGATTTGATTTCGATATATTTTATATCAGCTTTAGGGGCCTCTTCTTTAGGGGCCTCTGTTTTAGCTACAACTACAGGTTGCTCTGTAGGGGCAGTGTTTTGTACCATTTGTGGCTGAGTACTAACTTGTGCTCCCATAGGTGCTCCTTGAATCATAGTTGGTTGTACCATTACTTCTTTCACTTTTTGAAAGTCTTTGGTACGGATGCTAAGGTTTAATTCAGATGATTCATATTTGAACTCACTGATATTAGTTTCCTGAAGCATTTTGATGAGTTCTTTGATCTGTTCGAACTTCATATTAGATGGTTTTATTGGATAGAAAAAGTAATCAAATTTATTTTAAAGCTTTAAGAGCGATAAAAGCAAATAGTTTATGATTTTACACGCTCCATGTATTCAGAGGTTTCAGTATTGATACGAATCAAATCGCCTTGTTTAATAAAAAGAGGTACACGGATTTTAGCACCAGTTTCCAATTCGGCGGGAGTAAGTGTGTTAGTGGCGGTATCTCCTTTGAGGCCTGGCTCAATATAAACAACCTGAAGCGTTACATGCTGTGGCATCATAACTGCCAATGGAATTTCTTTTACTGCATGAAAAATTACATCGCAGATTTCTCCTTCTTTTAGAAATTCAGCACCATCGAGGAAATCTTTTGCAATATCGATTTGCTCATAGGTGTCTTGATTCATGAAGTGAAGTCTTTCTTCCTGTTCGTAAAGAAATTGGTACTGACGGCGTTCAATGCGAACATCATCTACTTTGTGACCTGCAGGAAAAGTATGGTCAAGCACCTTGCCGGATGTCAAGCTTCTAATTTTTGTCCTAACGAATGCATTGCCTTTTCCGGGCTTAACATGCTGAAATTCAACAACGATGAAGGTGTCATGGTTCATTTCTATGCACATTCCCTTTTTAATGTCAGAAGTAGTTGCCATTTGTTTTTTTAAATTATGATGATACTAATTTTTTATTTGAGCGACAAATATAACTAAATCACTTAAATTTGTAAACTTGCTGCAATCGTTTTTTAATTTCTTTCAATTTTTGGGATGCCTTTTAATGTTTCCATTCTGCTAAAAGCTAAAACTAAAAGAGCAATTTATTCATTCAGAGCAATTTTTCTGGATATTCTAGGCTTTGATAATATAGATTTTTTTACAGATTCAGACTTATTTCTCAATAGCAAAGCAGTTAAAATCAGCTATGATATCTATTTGCAGGATATACCTTATCTAGCTTCTGGTAGTAATCTTTTGTATGAAAGTACAATCAATGATATTAAACCCGATGATTTTGCCTTTGAGTCGAATTTACAATATTTTTTTCAGCATAGCGATTCTAGATCAGTTCTGCCATTCGACTTACCTGCAATGACTTTTTGGTTATTGACCCGCTACGAAGAGTATCAAACCTTTCAGCCAGATCAGCATGGGCGATTTACAGCTCAACAAAGCCTAGCATACCAAAATAATTTTTTGGAAATGCCCTTGATTGACCTTTGGGCACTTGAGTTGAAGGAAAAGCTTTATAGCTTTTATCCCGAATCTGCATTTCCAAAGACTGCCTCCTATACTTTTCAGCCAACTTTTGATATTGATTATGCCTGGGCATATAAAAATAGGCCATTTTGGCGAACAGGCGCTGCGTTTTTGAGGGATTTTATACGATTGGATTTTGCCCAATTATCTGAAAGGCTAGCAGTTTTATTCGGCAATAAACAAGATCCCTATTTTACTTTTTCAATAATCGAAGAAATGCATCAGGCAACGTCAAAACCAATCTTTTTTTGGCTCTTGGGCGATTATGGTAAGTTTGACAAAAATACACATTTTAAGAATTCCGCATTCAGGCAACTGGTAAAACAAAACAGCTCTAAATATGAAGTTGGTATTCATCCCTCTTATGCTTCAAATGAAAGACCTAATGGTTATCTAAACGAGTTAACACGATTGGAAGATATTTGTAAAAATAAAATATCTAAAAGTCGACAGCATTTTTTAAAAATAAAATTTCCCGACACCTATAGTAAACTAATAGCGGCAAAAATAAGTGAGGATTACAGTATGGGCTATGCAGAAGTTCCC
>JBILRK010000225.1:0-4660 GCA_044372705.1 Saprospira sp.
TTGATTACCCAATCCTCCTGCAACAGCTTCACTCTCAACAACCAAACTTACACACAAAGCGGTACTTACACGCAAAATTTTACAAATAGTTTAGGTTGTGATTCAATCATCACTTTGAATCTAACCATCAATCAGCCGAGTACAAGCACTTTGAACGAAACAGCCTGTGTGAGCTATGCAATGAATGGACAAACATACACTCAGAGCGGCACATATACACAAACAATATTGAATACTGCTGGCTGTGACTCGATAATTACACTGAATCTAAGCATCAATCAGCCACCTACAGCTAGTACTACTGTTAGCAATACAACTTTCCATGCTGCCAGCGATGGTGTAGCAGATTTAACCGTGAGTGGTTCAGCTCCTTTTAGTTATGTATGGAGCAATGGAGCAACAACAGAAGACCTAAATAATATTGCGGCAGGCAGCTATACTGTTACTGTAATTGATGCAAACGGTTGCACAACAACAGCAACAGCAACTGTAAATCAGCCTCCTTTGTCAGTTGTGCAAAATAATTTGAAAATTGGTGTGAATGTCATTCCAAATCCATTTAGCAACACAGCCCTTCTAAAGTTAGAAGGTCTTGAATACACCGACAACCTGGAACTGGAAATCTACAACCTCAACGGACAGCGCATACAATTCCTGAACGATACCCAAAATGGACAATTCCAGCTATCAAGAGGTGAAATGAGCCAGGGAATTTATTTCTTCTCTGTTCGCCAAAATGGTAAGGTGGTGGCAAGAGGGAAGATGGTAGTGGAGTAAATGTTATAACGGTAATTTTTTATAAGTCAAAGCCGATGGAATTTCCGTCGGCTTTTGTTATTCAATGAAAAAAATGAAATAGAGGTTTATTATAGAGCCTCGCTTGCATTAAAATTGTTGGTTACAGTTTTAGTTACCGACTCCTTATGGAAAGATCTAAGTTTTGCGCTTAGTTTTTTTACTGCAAATTAATTTTGCTTAGATTTGCACTTTGGAACTTTTTGTAGGACTAAAAAGTTGAAAAATTAAAATTATGACATCAATTGAATTGAAAAAAATAGTATTGCAGCAAATCTCAGAAATTAATGACATTTCATTTCTGAACGCGCTGCACAAAATACTTGAAACAAAGGTTCATTCAAAAAAAATGAAGCTGAATACAGAGCAGCTCAATGAAATTCTTTTTGCCAAAAAAGAAATTGAACATGGTCTCTTTGCGGATCAGGATACTATGGATAAGTCATTTGAGCAATGGCAAAGCGTTTTGTAATTGGGGTTTTCAATAAGCCATATTTTGAACTCCATGAGCATATTTTGACCTCGTTATGACGCAACTATTGCTGTTTTGGCGCAACTATGAACCCACTACGGCAGTTTTGGCCCAATAACTCTTTCTTTTACGCTTTCGAGATAAAATAAATTTGCAGTTGATGCGTTTTTGGTGTAATTTAGCACCAAATATAAATAAAATGAGAAGACAAAGTATATCTTTTACAGAGCCCAATGATGAGTGGTTAAAAAGTCAGGTTGATAGTAAGGAATATTCAAGTAAGAGTGAATTGATTAATAATTTAATCAGGCAAGCCAGGCTTCAGGAAAAAGAAATCGACTGGATCAGATTAAAACTCGAAAAAGCCGAAAAAAGTGGCTTTACCAATGAATCTGCTGCACAAATATTAAAACAGGCAAAAGACTTGCTCAATGAGTAAGTACAGACTAAGCGTTTCGGTAAAAGAGGATTTGATAAGGATTTATCAGTATGGATTTCAAAAATTTGGCGAAAAACAAGCAGATAAGTATTTTCAGTCTTTTTTTGATTACTTTGATATAATTGCAGAACGTCCTGAATCATTTGAATCAGTTGATTTTATTAAACCTGGCTACAGACGTTGTGTTTGTGGTGTCGACAGCATTTACTTTAAAGTAAATGAAGATATTGTTGAAATTATGGCAATCATTGGAAGGCAAGATTTAACGCAATTGATTTAAAGTAAATTATAAATCAATACTAATAAAATCTCATGTTGAATATCCGATAAAAATCGGCATTTTTTAAAAATTCTTTAAAATTAGTCTGATTCGCGGATGACAATGTCATTCCGCGTTTGAAATTTAAATGTCTGACCTCAAAACATTAAAATGACCCCTTCGAATGTGGTTCAAATCATTTTTCCCGCCTCGTCTGATGGACGAGACTTCAAAAATGACAGCCCTTACGGGCTTTGTAACACTGATATAGACAAAGCAAGACCGATACCACAGCTTTGGCTTGTACCCGATTATTCGTGGGGAAAATTATCAAATTACTCCCTGTCAAAGGCATTTAAAATTCTCTCAGGCACATCGCCTGAACAGGTATTAAGATAATCTTCGTAGGAACAGGAGATTAGACCCTCTGGGTCCAAATCGGCACTTTTGGCATTGGGCTCCACATAAAACCACCAGCGTTCGCTGCGGCGGCTTTTGAAAAAAGCAATCGGAATATTATCGCCCGAAAGGTGTACTTCGTAACGAAGCAGGTCTTCAAGATTGATTGGATATTCATTCCTGCGCTGATAAAATCCCTGAACAACATACCATGCCATCTGCGCCAGCAGCAGTGCAGTGAGACCTTTTACATCCTCATTGGGTGCATAGCCATAAAAACCGATTGAACTGAGGCGGTCGCTCATAGCGGCATAACGTGCAATCTGGCAGGCCTCGAAAGCTGTGAAACCGTTGGGATTGACATCCATAGCAGCAGGCGCATCGGTGTAGGCCAATGCAGCGATATTCAAACCAAAAATATCTCCATCTCTGACAATTGGTTCAACTTCTTTGATACTGCTGCGCAGCATGCCCAGTCTGTGTGTTTCGAAGTGCATCATTTTCAACAGTTTCAACACTCTTTCATCCACAAAATATGACTGATAGCCCAAAAAATTCAGCCTGCTGAGTTGTTGCGGATAAAGCGGAATGAGTTTATCGAGCAGATGGGGCAGCTCATTGTTTTGTTGCCAGCTGTAATCGAGTCGGCTTTCAATAATGTTGAGGTGCAAAGGTCTGTTTACTGTCGAAAAAGCCCTGATGATAGCATGTGGCAGCTGTTCGGAATTGCTGAGTACAATACTGAGGATTCCTTTGCGCTGCAATTGATCGACCATTTCTGTAATGCCCACTGCTCCTCCTTTTACATTGCCTAAATCAACTAAAGCACCTTTTGGAAAATTGCCACTCATTCCATAAAAAGCCTTTCTGAAATCGGCATAATCTGTGGCTTCATTGCCTTCACAAATCAGGGCGATGACTGGCTTACTTTTCTCAGATAAAAAATCTGAGAGACTTCCTATCTTGGTGGCAACCTGATAATCGGAATAATTTCCGCCTTCGAATACAGGTTTTATGCAAAGTTCTTTTATCATTTTAGGTCGGTTCTATGTCTGTTAAATTCTTTTTTCAATCTGAAAAACAGCACTATCTTTGCGCAAAATTATAAAACATTATGGACGCTTTATTAAAACAATACAAAGAAAAACAGCCTGAGGTCGTTTTTGAATGGTCGGATGCCGAAACTGGCGCCAAAGGCTGGGTAGTTATAAATTCGCTTCGCGGCGGTGCTGCCGGCGGCGGAACCCGTATGCGTAAAGGATTGACCAAGGATGAGGTACTCTCTCTGGCCAAAGTGATGGAGGTTAAATTTTCAGTTTGTGGCCCGGCAATTGGCGGCGCAAAATCGGGAATTGATTTCGATCCACGCGACCCACGCAAGAATGAGGTACTAAAACGCTGGTTCAAAGCGGTTATGCCCCTACTCAAAAATTACTATGGTACAGGTGGCGACCTAAATGTTGATGAGTTAAAAGATGTTATTCCCGTTACTGAATCTTATGGATTATGGCATCCACAGGAAGGTGTTGTGAACGGACATTTGAAACCAACGGAAGGCGAGCGAATTGCGGCTTTGGGACAATTGCGTCTTGGTGTTAGTAATATCATCAGAGACAAAAATTATATTCCAAATACCGAAGAAGAACTTGCAATTGCCGATATGGTTACTGGATATGGTGTAGCAATGGGTGTGCTGCATTTTTATGACCTTTATCGCGCTTCTGATATTAACAATAAAAAAGTAATCATTCAGGGCTGGGGTAATGTAGCCTCTGCGGCTGCCTTTTATCTTGCACAAAAAGGTGCTAAAATTGTTGGTATTATCGATATAGCCGGAGGTATAATTCGTCCCGAAGGACTTTCTTACGAGGAAGTTTGTACATTGTTCCTGCATAAAAAAGGCAATAATCTGAATTCGGAAAACATGTTGAGTTTTGAAGAAACCAATGCCAAAATTTGGGATCTTCAGGCAGATATCTTTATTCCCGGAGCTGCCTCTAAAATTTTAAATCGTGATCAGATGGACAGACTGATGGCAAATGGTATGCAAGTAATGTCTTGCGGTGCCAATGTTCCTTTTGTCGATGACGAAGTGTTTTTTGGCCCAACTGCCCGCTACACAGATGAGAAAATAAGCATCATTCCCGATTTTATTGCCAATTGTGGCATGGCACGCGTATTTGCTTATCTCATGCAACCACATGCCGATTTGAGTGATAAAGCCATTTTTGAGGACATTTCAGTGACTATTCGCAAGGCGATGGAAGCTGTAAAATCAAAAAATTCATCCGATAAA
>JBILRK010000227.1:0-4654 GCA_044372705.1 Saprospira sp.
TTTGGTGTTCCACATCCGGTATTTGGAGTAGCTGTGCCAAGGCTTAGGGTTCTTTGAGCAACTGTAATCACAACAGGTCTGGTGCAGGGAGTTCCTCCACAATTCCAATTGGCATTGTAGGTGGTTGTTGCAGTAGGGCTTATGCTGTAATTTGTATTGGTAGATACGACTGTTCCGCCAACTGTCCAATTGGTAAATATACAGGGAACAGGATTGAAGAGATGACAATCTTGAGCGCTTGAAACAATACCCGGCCAATCGGTATTATTTCTGCCCGGAACAGGGAAGGCCAGGGTACCGTCAATGTTTTCGGCACCTGAAGTTGCCAATGCGCCAGAAGTGGATGAATTCCAGTTTGCCGAAAGTTGCGAAATGATTACTTGGAAAGAACCATTTTCATTAATAACAATTTGGAAAGAGGCTGTACCGGTACCCGCAGCTGAACCCATATTATAAGGTACAACATTGTTGTATCTAACGACAAATCGTCTGTTTGGTGCGGTACCAACCATTTGATAAGTAATTGTACCACCGTATCTGATATCTATATCGCACATGAATCCTGCAATATAGTTATTCGGTTGACCACCAGCAGGAATTGAAAACGGAGTGAAACCTGTGAAGGTAAAAGGGCCAAAACCAACTAATCCGTTTGATGAAATTACTACTGAGTTGTATGTGTTTCCATAAAAATTAAAATTGAAACCAAGCGGAATCTGTCCGGTTACACAATCATCGCAGGCTGTAGGAAAAGCATTGGTCCCGGTAATAGTAACAGGACTGCAAGAGGAGGGAGCAACAGAATAAACAACGGAGTTAGTTGATGCAGTTACAGTATATGAACTTCCGCAGCCAATCGTTGCATTTGCCGATGCCTGTGCACCACATTGAGCATTAAGTTTTGAAAAGTAGCTAAGCGAAAGTAAAAATAATAAGAAGTGTAGAGTTTTTTTCATAGTTATTTGTTTTCTTCAGGTTTAATAATAAAATTTTGTTGTGTTTTTGATTTCCAGGCATTATACTCGGCTGGAGTGGCGGTCTCGCTCATTTTTTTCTGTTCTTCGGCTGGGCTGAGTGCTTTCTTTGCTTTCAATTCGGCAAGCATAGCCTCAGCTTTTGCAATTTCTTTGGGGTCATTGCTCCTTTTAATCAAATCCTGATAAAAGGAAATCTGATCTTTTTTTTGATCCTGAAGACTTTTTTCTGCTTGTTGGGCATATATTTGTCCCGAGTACAAAAGCGCAAAAAAAGCACAAACCGTGGTGATTTTTTTCATTGTCATAAAATTTTTAAAGTTTAAAAAAAAATATTTCGTTTAAAAATGAGTTGTTATTGCTTATACGCACTGAACTTTTTTAAGTTTCAAAATATACTTTTTTTATCTATTTTTTTTAGAATTTAAAAAAAAGAAGTGGATTTCCTCCTTTTTGTATCCTAACTTTGCACTATGCGATATACAGAAGTACTAGGACAAGATAAATTAAAAAGGCATTTAATCGATACATTTAATGCCGGAAGGACTGCTCATGCTCAGATTTTTATTGGATCTGAAGGGAGTGGGCAATTGGCATTGGCGCTGGCCTATGCCCAATATCTTCAATGTGAAAATCCCGGAGCGGATGATTCCTGCGGACAATGTAATGCCTGCAAAAAAGTTCAAAAAAATATTCATCCCGACCTTCATTTTTCTTATCCAACAATTGGAACCGGTAAAATCAGTACAGATTTTATAAAGGAATGGAGAGAAGCCTTAGCCGAATTTGGACCTTATATCAGCCTGCAACAATGGCTGCAAAAAATGGGTGCCGAAAATCAGCAAGGGAATATCACAAAAAATGAATGTGTTGATATTATTAGAAAATTCAGTTTTAAAAAAGTAGAAGGTCGTTATAAAGTACTCGTACTTTGGTTGCCTGAATTTCTTGATAAAGAAGGCAATCGCTTACTAAAACTTATTGAGGAACCCGAACCCGATACTGTTTTTATTCTTGTGGCGGAGCGACAGGAAAAAATTCTGAATACCATTCTTTCTCGCTGTCAGTTGGTAAAACTCTCCAAACCTTCAGATGATGAAATTGCTATTAAATTAACGGATAAACTTCCCGAAAATCAGGCCAGACAAATTGCTTTTCTCTGCGAAGGAAATTATACCAAGGCAATGCAGCTAGCTGCCGAAGGTACAGCAGATAATGATTTTTCACTTCTTTTTGCCGATTGGTTGCGTGCCTGCTATATGGGAAGAGAGCAGATGGTGCATTGGGTCGAATATTTCAATAGTGGTAAACATCCGACAGATGAATCGAAAAAAACAATTAGCAGTGGCCGCAAGGAGCAATTATTGTTTCTGCAATATGCCTTGTACTTCATCAGAGAACTAACACAGCTTAAAATCAACCCGCTTGCACAAACCCGTCTAAGTCCGGTGGAGCATAAAACGGCAATGGGACTGTTGAAATTGCTTTCTGTTGCATATTTGGATAATATCAGACAACTTTTCGATGACACGATGTATTTTGTCGAACGTAATGCAAACGGAAAAATTTTATTTATGGATGCTTCAATTAAAATACACAGAATGTTCAAGCCAGTCCCGACGGGCATCAACAATTAAAAAAACAGTTTTTCCTTTTTATCCTACTTTTTTGTAACTTTGTCACAGTATTTTTTTTAAATCTGTGATTGGGATATTCAAAATTCAAAATTCTGATTTAAAAGAATCCCAATTGAAAAATGTCAGATGGAAACTTGAAATGCTTTTTTG
Organism: Saprospira sp.; assembly: GCA_044372705.1. GTDB lineage: Bacteria > Bacteroidota > Bacteroidia > Chitinophagales > Saprospiraceae > Saprospira. Next base: position 2,762 of record JBILRK010000227.1, read on the forward strand.
ATATCATATCTTTCATCTTTTCTCTTTCACCTTTTCTCTTTTAACTTTTCTCTTTTAACTTTCACACTAAATAATATATGGGATGTTCAAGCTGCGCTTCAGGAGGCTGTTCTACATCGGGATGCGGTAATAGCGGTAGTTGTGCCTCTGGCGGATGCAATAGAATGAATACTTTTGATTGGTTGGTAAACATGGAAATGCCCGATGCCGACCAGTTTGATTTAGTAGAAATTTCTTTCAAAAATGGCGTAAGAAAAGAATTTTTTCGTAAGCCAAATTTTGTGGATGCTATAACCGGTGATATGGTTGCAGTGGAAAGTACAGGAGGAGGCTACGATGTTGGTCGAATTTCACTTTCCGGCGAATTGGTAAGGCTACAGATGAAAAAACGCAGGGTGAAAACCAATGCGGTATTTCCAAATGTGCTTCGTAAAGCCAATGAACGTGATTTGGAAAGACTACAGGAAGCCAGAGACTCAGAAAGAGATACCATGATAAAAGCCCGTGCAATTGCTGCACATCTCAACCTCGACATGAAAGTCGGAGAGGTTGAAATTCAGGGAGATAAACGTAAGGCAACTTTTTATTATACAGCCGAAGGTAGAGTCGATTTTCGCGAACTCATCCGAATCTACGCCGGCGATTTTAAAGTTAAAATCGAAATGCGTCAAATCGGCGCCCGTCAGGAGTCGGCAATTATTGGTGGCTTAGGGCCTTGCGGCAGAGAACTTTGTTGTTCAACATGGCTGACAGATTTTAAATCTGTTTCGACAGGAGCTGCCCGATATCAAAATTTAGCCATTAATCAATCCAAATTGTCAGGACAGTGCGGAAGACTAAAATGTTGTCTCAATTTTGAGTTAAACACTTATCTGGATGCGCTGAAGGAATTTCCAAAAAATCTCGAAAACTTAGAAACTCAGAAGGGTAGTGCCTTTCTGCTAAAAACTGATATATTCAAGCGCATTATGTTTTTTGCTTACCGCAAAGAATTTGGCGCATTGGATGTTTATCCGCTGAGTGTTGACAGAGTCAAAGAAATTGCAGCTATGAATCGACAGGGTAAAAAACCCGAAGACCTACTTGAAGAAGGTGTAGAGAAGAGCAACAGAGGTAAAAGAGAAAGAGGTTCAGGAGATGAATTCGTCGATGGAGCAGGTTCTTTGGAACTGAGTCAACTCGATGACAAGAAACGTCGTAATAAAAAGAAACGTGGCAATGAGAAAAGAGGCGATCAGCAAAATAACCCCAGAATTGAAAACAGGGGACCCAAAACAGAAAACAAAGCAGTAAATAGTGCTGAGCAAAGCGTTAAAACGGGAAATAACAAAGATGATCTGCAACGTAGAGAACAGGGACAAAAGCCTAGGCACAATAATAACCCTCGTCCGAAAGAAAAAAATCAAGAAAATGCACAAGAACTTAATGATGCGAATCGTTTAAATAAAACAGAAGAAGCTGCTGACAACAAGCCGAATCAGCATAAAAAACACCATCATCATAAAAATAAAAAATTTAACCACAACAGAAAAGCTGGTGGTCAAAATCCTGGAAATGAAAAAAAAGATAATCAGTAGTTTATCCCTTTTGTCAATTACAGTTTTATTCATGAGCTGTACCAATTATCATTACGATGAAACAAAAACCATCGCTGATGAGGGTTGGAGCTATGTAGATAAAAAGGATTTTAATTTTGAAATTTCTGATACTAACTTCATTTACAATATCTATCTGGAAGTAAAACACAGTACAAATTATACTGCACAAAATGTATACTCAAAAGTATATGTCAGCTTTCCAGACTCAAAAACCAGAGACCAGCAGGTATCAATAGAATTGGCCAATGGCAAAGGTGAATGGTTGGGCAAATGCTCCGGAAAATCCTGTATAAGA
>JBILRK010000230.1:0-4615 GCA_044372705.1 Saprospira sp.
TGCAAGTACCACTTCAAGGTTCAACACATAATCTTTTACAATGCCATATTTTACAGCTCTTGGCCCACCAGAATTGGTACTTACGTTTCCGCCAATATAGCAGAATGCTTTGCTCGCAGGGTCTGGTGGGTAAAATAATCCTTTTTCTTTAAGGTCATTATGCAATACTTCGGTAATAACCCCAGGCTCTACTGTTACCTGTAGGTTTCTTTCATCTATGAAAAGAATTTTATCAAAACGTTCCATTGACAAAACGACTGAACCTTTTAAAGGTATGGCTCCGCCTGCCAAACCACTTCCTGCTCCTCTTGGAGTAATAGCGATAAAATTTTTATTGCAGTAACTCAATATTTTGGAAATTTCATCACTGTTCGAAGGTTTCAGTACTATTGCAGGCAAAGACTTTATATCTTCAGTTTCGTCGTGACTGTAATCGTACAAATCTTCAGTTAAGCAATTAGTTAGACCGACTATTGAACTGAAGAATTCTACATCATTTTTGTCAATAACTTTGTACACTTACCTTACTTTTTAATCAAAAATATAATTATACAAAAATAAAAAAAGTCCTCAAACTTTTATGTTTGAGGACTTTCTAAATATCTATCAGCTTATTTTACAATGTCAGCAGATAAAAAGTAGAGTTCCATATCATTTTTCACATTTCCGTAAATTTCAACAGCAGAACTGTATCCCTTTACTATCTCGGCAAATTTGCTATCAAATTTAATTTTAACATAGCCTTTTTTGCCTGGTGCAATTGGTTTTCTCGACCAATCTAAAGGTTCTGTACAAGTACAACCACCCTGAACAAATTCAATTTTAAACTCTTCTTTACCTGTGTTTGTAAACTCAATGGTTAGATCTCTGGTCTCACCAAATTTGAGCGTTCCAAAATTGTGTTTGGGTTTGTCAAATTTTATAGTGGTTGCAGATCTTTTCTTATTGTCAGGCTCAGTTACTTTTTTTTTTCGTTAGAAACAACTGAATTTTGATCATTGCTACCATTGTCTCCTAAAGCACCCTCGCCTTTGATGATTTTGAATTCAACACGACGATTGAGCTGACGACCATCTGGATTATCTTTTCCATCTTGGTCTTCGTTTGGAGCAACAGGCTCATTTTCTCCATAACCTTTAGGTAGAAGTCTTGATTTTTCAATTCCTTTATTAAGGAGATAATCCATTGCTGAATTAGAACGATTTTGCGAAAGAATTTCATTGTAAGAATTAGAACCATGCGCATCGGTATGACCACGAACTTCTACAACCATGTCAGGATGATCTTTCAAAATAGTAGCAATCATGTCCAAAGTATCTGCAGCACCTTGACGAATGTTGAATTTGTCATAGTCGAAGAGTACATTAACAAAAATTGGAGGAGGAGTCAGGTAAAGTTTTTGCAAACTACCCATTTCTGTTTTGCTAACAGTTTTGCTTTCTCCTACAAAGCCTTGAAGACGTGCTTGAATACGAACATCACTGTTACGTCCAATTTTGAATTCATGACGATTGTTACCTAGTGTAGATTCTTTAAGGATTTCATTGTTTGCACCGTAAACAATCACACTAACACCACCAAGTGGCTCGTTTGTTTTTTTGTTGAAAGTCTCAACAATAAGACCCATTTCTCTAAGGGTAGTTTTATCTTCCCAAGACATAGGGTTATCGATTGTGCCGAAACGCTTTTCTAAAGCTGGACGACGAGCGTCGACATAGGTTTTAGCACCGCTTTCCCAGCCATCTTTTTTAGCTACGATATCATATTCTTTGCCTTGTTCAAGCGTAAAGTTGTAGCTATTTCCTGTGCTATTGCTTTGTTCGTCAACTACTTTACCAGTTGATTTTTCAATAAGTTGAACAACCGCACCATTTACAGGTGAGTTACCTTTTTCCTGGTCATAAACTTTGATAGTTAGTTCAACATCACAACGCTCAGGCATTAAAACAGAGAAAATATCATCTGTCGAAGTTTTCTTACCTGGAATTGTAGTAGTTCCCTCTCTGTTAGAGATAAAGTAACCATAACAATCGTCTTTACCCTCACGGTTGATGATGAAAGCAAATTCATCTAAACTGGTATTGAAACCAGGTCCCATGTTAGTTACTGCACCCCAGCTACCTGATTTTGAACGCTTGCTTGTGTACATATCGTATCCACCAAGACCAGGATGGCCAGTAGATGCGAAGTAAAGATTGTTGTCACGACTGTCGTAAAAAGGATAAGTGTCGTCACCTACTGAATTTACAGCTTCAAGATTTAAAGGTTGACGTGTTGTGCCATCAGCATTAATTTCAGCATACCAAATGTCAAAACCGCCCTTACCACCTGGCATGTTCGAAGAGAAGATTAGCACTTCTTTGCCATCGATTTTTCCAACTGTAGGATTTTTACAAGTGTAAGTATCATTGTTAAAATCCAATAGAACGGGTTCTCCCAAAGTGGAACCATTGTAAGAAGCAAAATAGATTTTGCTATTTTCCAGGATGTTTCCAATAAGTTTAGCACGAACGAAATAAAACTTACTCATGTCGGAGCTAAAAGTAGGGTTTACGCTATGAGAACCTTCTTTGTACAATACAGTAGGATTAAACTCCTCAGCTTTTTTCCATTCTTTTGTATTGCTGTCATAGTCAGAAGAAAATACTCTAACATATTTCATCTTAGGATCAGCTTTTTCCACAAAAATGATAGTATCGCTGCGTAGTGAAGAGAAAATCATCTTGTTGCGGCCTACAGGATAAGCAGCATTTTCCATCAGGGCAGAGTTAATTTCCTTTCCTGGATTATTTATTTTGAGTTCTTCTGCAGATTTTGTACCAACAGTTTGAGCCCATTTGGCACCTTCAATTTCGATTTTTGCTAAAGCCTTGTATCTTTCAGCCTCATTTCCGTCGTATTCATTGCTGAATTGTTCAAAAACGGGAATACAATCGGCATATTTAGCATTCAATTTCATTGAATATGCATAGTACCAACGAGCAAGTTTGAAGATGCCTTCTTTATCGGTATCCAAAACCTTTTTGAACCATGATTCAGCATCCGTATAATCACGAAGCATGAAATAGGTATTGGCAACATCAAAAGTTGCTTTTGCATCATTGGGTTTTTTGTCATAGACTTTCATGTACAGATCAAGGGCGTTCCAAGTATCATTTTTGTCACGATTATCGTCGGCCAAAGTCTCAAGTTTTTCAACAGGCTGTCCAACCGGTGGCTGAGCCCAGTTATGCGTTAATGCCAAAATAAAGGCTAGTGCAATTAAAAGACAATTTTTCATTGTTTTTATAATTATTATGTTTTATGATAATTCGTATTATTAGTAATCAATCTTAGAAAGAGAGATTAGAAACGAGGATTATAAAGAATTTCTTTAACAGCTATGTCTTTGTAAATCTTGGCAATGTAAGAAAGACCAAATTCGAATCCCATTGCTCTTGGATTTGTTCCGTTGAAATTACTGTTACCGCTTAAGCTCAAGTTTGAGAGATTAAAATCATACGCTACACCCAAAGCAAGTCCTTTGTATTCAAAACCTACACGACCAAAAGCAGCATCTCCGATGCGGTATCCTGGGCCGAAGAGTAGATTGATATCTTTTGTTGTATTGAAATGGTACACAAAAACAGCTTGAGCATTCATTTCAAATACCTTTGCCATCAATTGCATGAACATCATTGGACGAACGCTGAAACGGTTTCCAAGAGAAAATGTAGATTTTACAGAACCTAAAATATTTGTAGGAAGTCTGTATTCAGTACCAAATGTCAATTTTGGACGTGTGAAGTGATTAGCAGCAGCTGCAACTTCAATTCCCCAGCCAGTACCACGGTGGGCAACCATAAGTCCACCTGAAAAATCAGGAGCACTTACAGTGGGAGAGCTTGAATTGTATGTAATGTCATCCTGGTCAACATTACCTTCAAGTTCTTCACCCCATAAGTAATCGCCTTTGGATGAGACCTGATAAATACCACCTTTCAATCCAAAAGAAATTCTAGTTCTTCCGCGCTGTCCTAAGCCAAGGTGATATGCTAATGCCAATTCAGCACGCATAGTATTTAGGTTTCCAACTTTATCGTTGTAGAAATTTAAACCGGCACCTAACCAGCTTTTCATTTCGCGTCCACTTTTATGTGGAATACCAAGTGCTACGTCGGCATAGGCATTTGGAGTTTGGAAACCGCCAAATTTTGGATCTAGTCCTGTGCCGTTTAAGCCCAATCCTTGCCACTGGCTTCTGTAAATACCGCCAATGCGGAAAGTTCCGGAATAATATCCTGTATAGACCGGATTGAGGTTAATGGGAGACATATCAAACATAGTGAAGTGAATGTCCTGTGCAAAGGTTAAACTTGCTGAACCCATTAAAAACATGAGCATTAAACCCTTTAAGATTCTCATTGTTGCTTTAGTTTTTTAGTAAAAAATCTCTTATAAATCTTTGATTTTGTATAAATTATGCTTATATGTAAATGCCAAAATATTATTTTTGGCATTCATTTGTTATACAGCACCGAGGTAAATATAAGTAAGTTTTTTTTATTAAGAATAAAAATGAATAAACTTTTAAAGAATTTAATTGTAAGATTTTATTAATCCTTCCTTAAGTTAT
>JBILRK010000231.1:0-4608 GCA_044372705.1 Saprospira sp.
CCCTGGTGGAACAACTACTTGTAGTTTCAATGTAAATGTAGCTCCTGCTATAACAGTTAATGCTGGTTTGGACCAATCAGTATGTGCTACTGCACTACCCGTTGCTGTTAACGGAACGGTTAACAATGCCACAGGTGGCGTTTGGACTACAAGTGGTACTGGTACTTTTGCCAATGCCAATGCACTTTCTACAACTTATTCGCCATCTGCTGCGGATATTACTGCCGGAACTGTTACATTGAGACTCACTAGCACAGGAAATGGTGTCTGCCCTGCAGTGTTTGATCTGCTCGTTGTAAATCTTACGCCTGTTGCTGTTGCGCCAACATTGACTGGTGTTAGCGGTACAATTTGTCCTAATACTACTGTAACCCTTACTGCAACTGGTGGTTCTGGTGGATTGAATACAAGCTGGTACACAGGTCCGAATGGTACTGGTACCTTTTTAGGTACAGGAACCACCTATACACTTACACCAACAGCAAGTACAACAGTTTACGCGCGCCGCGACGGTGGTAGCTGCCCTGCTTCTGCCGATGCATCCAAAGCAATTGTTGTTAAAACCTTCATATATGCTGCCAATGGAGCAACTAGCAATACCTATTGTACAGATAATGCTGGTTGGCACCATTTCTATATTGCTGATGAAATCATTCTGTCTGTACAGGGTAATCTGGGAACTGCGGGTACCGTTACTGCAACAATTCGCGATAATAATGCATACTACCTCGATCCGGCCAATAGCGTAACCTGTATCGGTGAAGTGCAGTTTGAGATGGAAAGAAACTGGAATATTCAGTACACAGGAACACTATCCGGTACTTACAATGTGCGTTATTATTTCCAGCCTGTCGAGAGAACAACAGTTATAAATGCAGCTGCTGCCTGGATTACAGCCAATCCGGCCTGTGGATATACTTACAAATATAATTCAGGTGCTCAAGGCTGGTTCTGGTTCAAAAATCAGGGTTCACCTTATTCTGCTCCAGATTACGATGATGATCCAACATTCCTTATGCTGACTAGTGCAGGTACAGGAACTACTCCGAATGGTATCAACTGGTCAACTATGGGTGGTCTTAGCAATTTCTCAGGTGGTACAGGTGCTGTGATTTTAATTCCTACAGTCTTATTGTCTGTGGATTATAAATACTTTACCGGTGAAATTCGTGGCACTACTGACCATTTGATATGGGCAACAGCTTCAGAAACTGATAATGATTATTTCGATGTGGAATACAGTGCAGACGGTACGAATTTCGAAAAAATCGGACAGGTTGATGCTATCGGAAATTCAACTGAGACAACTCCTTATGAATTTACACATCAGCACCCAAGAATTGGGCTCAATTACTACAGATTGCGTCAGGTTGATGTTAACGGAAATGCATCTTATTCCAATGTCGTTGTATTGGAACACAAAGCTTCAGAAATTTCGAATAATTTCTTCCCTAATCCAACCAATGATGTTGTAAACTATCAATTCAGTTCTGCTGTAAATGAATCAGTCAAAGTGGAAGTGTTGGATGTTTTGGGCAGAGTATTGAGACAAACAGAACATCAGGCAATGAGCGGATTGAATAATATTGCAATTGACCTCAGTCCATATCTATCAGGAACTTATATCATCAGAGTGACACATATTGGTTCTCAAAGTACAATCGTTAGAGCTGTATCAAAGATCAGTAAATAAATCACTTAGTATTCCTTGAAATAAAATAGGGCTGCGCCAATCATGGCGCAGCCCTATTGATTTATTGGGCTTTTAATACTTATTTAAGCTTTCCAATTATAATTTCTGAATCACCGAAGATGGTAATTTTTGCTTTCTTAAAATCCTTTTCAGAAGCTTTATAAATATTAGGTACAAAACTTTGCGGATTTCTATCGAAGAGTGGAAACCAGCTACTCTGAATTTGTATCATTACACGATGTCCCTTTTTAAATGTATGATGTATGTCCTGCAATGAAATATTTACAGCTGTTTTTTTACTCTTTTCAAAAGCTTTGGGACTTTCAAAACTTTCTCTGAATCTGCCACGCATAATTTCGCTTCTCACCAGCATCTGATATCCGCCAGCTTTGATATCCTTAGTCAAGTGAGTAAAAGCTTTATGATCATCCGGAAAAACATCGATTATTTTTACAATAAAATCGGCATCTGTACTGTTTATTGCCACTTGAAGTTTAGCTAAAATTTCTCCAGTAAGTGTAAAGTCCTCTGCTAAAATTTCTGTCTGAAAGGTCAAAACATCAGTTCTTTTACTGCAATGTCTTTGGTCATCAGTCATATAAGCCCTAGGCGTAAAAACCAATCCTTCCGTTTCGGATCGATAGGGTATTGGATTTTTTGGATCGGAAACATAATTAAATTTTAGGTCTGCATTTTGCTTGCCATTAATTTTTAATAAACCGTTTTCTGCAATATTCAGTCTTGTAATACCAATTTCCTTAGGTGGCCAGGCTGTAAATTCCGACCACTGCAGTTTGCCGCTGTCGAAAATAAAAGCTTCGGCTAATTTTTTGTCACATACACCCTTCAATTGACAATCGAAAAAAGGTTTTTCAATTTCACGTTGATAAAAGCTCGAGATGCTATCTCCAAAGTAAATATGGTTAATAATTTGCTTGCCATTTTCCCTGTACCAGTCGCCATGTGACCAAGGTCCCATAACAATTGTATTGTAGCTGTTCGGACAGTTTTTCTCAATGTTTTTATAAATATTCAGAGGGCCGTACAAATCCTCAGCATCGAACAGGCCACCAACAGTCATCACAGCATGTTTGACATTTTTCAGATGCGGTAAAAGATTTCTTTTCTGCCAGAACTCATCATAGTTTGGATGTTCAACTGTTTCTCGCCAGAAGAAATTATCAGAGCCATAGTATTTGTCCACATTTTTGAGTGAACCAAGTTTTAGATTAAAATCGAAGCCATCCTTGTTGTCTGTCTTGATAAATTTGTCACTGTACCAACCTTTTGTGGTCTTCTCTTTTTTCTGATAACCGAATACTGGAAATGCAAAAAGATAAGATTGAAGAAAGGCGCCATTGTGGTGAAAGTCGTCGAAGAAAAAATCGGCTATAGGCGCTTGCGGCGATGATGCCAGCAGTGCCGGATGCGCATCGGGAATTGCAGCAGCCGCGTAATAACCAGGATAAGAAATACCCCACATACCCACTTTGCCATTGTGTCCTTTCAGGTTTTTCAATAGCCAGTCGATACTGTCATAAGTATCGGAACTTTCGTCGGCAGATTTATGATCGTTGCCAGAAATATTAGGTGTCATATTAGTGAATTCTCCTTCCGACATATATCGACCTCTTACATCCTGATAAACAAAGATATAACCCTCACGCATCAGGTATTGATTTGGTCCCAGATTGTTAGGAAATTTATCTGCTTCATAAGGCGCTATACTGTAGCAAGTACGGTTCATTAGTATCGGATACACCCTGCTAATGTCTTTTGGGCGGTAAACTATGGTATGCAGGGTTTTTCCATCGCGCATTGGGATATCAAAAATCAATTTCGAGTAATTTTCTTCGATAAATGCTTTATTGCCCTGAGCGGATAAAAGGACCTTAAAGAGCATGAAAATTATCAATATAAGGCCGTTTCGGTTTTGTAATTTCATTAGTTTCGATTTGATTTGTTCAAATAATTTTAGCAAAAGTCAGTATTTTTTTTGGTTTTTTGATTAAAAGTTGGCTCAGATATAAAATCACAAAAAAAGCCACCCTTTGCGGAGTAGCTTTATATACTAGATTGTATAATCGTAAATCTTACTGAACTGTTGAATTGATTGAAATGGTCGTAGATACTGGAGTTGTAGTACCTAACATGCTTACTTTTCTTAGAGTAATTTCAGTTTCGGAATTATTTTTCAGGATCATTTCATTGCCAGTGTCAGAGATGATGTACTGGAAATCGCCTTCAAATAAATCGGACAAAGCTTGATGATTTGGATTGCTGATGGCGCAGCTTGCGAAATCAACAGTGATATTGTCAGTAGCAAACAAATAGTGCTTGCTGCAAATGTCGCGACCTAGTTTCATTTCGATATAATCGTTGAAGAAATTCATTTTAGGATGCTTTACAGTAAAGCTGATGTTTACATTTTTAGGAACAGAAACTACAGACAAAACTTCCCAGTTGCTACCTTCGAGTACATTGGTCAATGACTTTTCAGTTGAGATAATTTCTTCTGGAAGCACTTCAGATTTTTTGCACTGAACAAAAAGTAAAGAAGCTGTAAAAGCAAATGCGAGGATGAATAACTTTTTCATGGCGTTGATATTTTTATGATTTTTAAATTCGTTTTCGATTATTTGATGATACAAAGGTAGGCGGCTGTGAACCTGAATTCAATGACTAAAAACCAAAGGAAGGATGACCTGTGTCAGTTTTTGTTTTTTTTGGATTGTCAGTCTCGTCTGATGGACGAGATTAGATTTTCAGCTGTAAATAGCTGTATGTCTTGTAGATTCGCCTCGTCATCCTGACGAGATTCCAAACGGTTTTAACCTTTGTGAAAAAACAATAGCAGAGGAGCGCGGTATTTTAATGCCGCTAGTGAAAGATATTATCGGCACTGATGTGTACGA
>JBILRK010000232.1:0-4600 GCA_044372705.1 Saprospira sp.
GCTGAGAGGATTTCAATTTGGACTATGGAACATCAACGGCAGACGTTCATTACCTTTTATAAACTGGCAGTTTAAAGCCAAGCGAAAGAAATGACAGGTTCCAATTGTTTTAATTGGACTTTTAATCACAACAAAAACTTTACAAAGATGAAATATATTTTAGTACTGGCACTTTTGGTATTGACAAACCTAATATTTGGACAATCAAAATCGGAAAGTGATACATTGAGCACCAATCCTAATTATGACAAGAAATTAGCCGACAATTTAGGTGCTGATGTTTATGGAATGAAGAATTATTTTTTAGTAATTCTTAAAACAGGAACAAACACAAGCACAGACAAGAAACTTATAGCAGATAGTTTTAGAGCGCATATGAACAACATTAACCGCTTAGTCGAAGAAGATAAATTAATTGTTGCAGGACCTTTGGAAAAGAATGATCATAATTACAGAGGCATTTTCATTTTGAACAATTTAAAGTCAATTGAGGAAGCAAGAGAATTATTACAGACAGACCTTGCCATTAAAAACGGACTTTTGGACTATGAAATATTTACCTGGTATGGTTCGGCTGCACTTCCTGAATATTTACCATTTTCTGATAAAATATGGAAGTTAAAACCTTAAATAAATAGATAGCTAAACAAATATTGATTTAAAATCTGAATTAGAACAAGAGGTCTTCGGTCCTCTTTTTTGTTTTACCCACTAATTACCAGCACTAACATTTCCAAATCTTCAAATTAGCTAATCTTCAAATCAATAACTCCCCTACCCACAAATCAGTTTTTAACTTTTATACAAAATGTATATCTTTGTAAAGAGTAAAAAAAATCAGGCTTTAACCCGACAAGTTTGTCTTAGAGGACCAGATCGAAACTACTTGCCTTTTGTTTTCACTACTTTTGCCAAGCTTTAAAAATTAATATGGAAAAATTAAAATGGAGTTGACTAAAAAAGATATTGACAATAGAATTTTCACCATAAGAGGGATTCAGGTTATGGTTGACAGGGATTTAGCTGAACTGTATCAGGTAGAAACAAAAGTTTTGAATCAGGCAGTTAAAAGAAATATTGAAAGATTCCCGGAAACTTTCAGGTTTCAACTTTCTGAAGCTGAAACCAGAGAACTGTTTACCCATAAGGACCGATTCGGTTTTTTGAATTCACAAACCGACTATCTGGATTCAAGGTCACAAATTGTGACCTTGAACGAAAAGAGCACTAAAAGAGGGCATAATATAAAGTATTTACCCTATGTATTTACAGAACAGGGCGTTGCCATGCTTTCTGCGGTATTACGCAGTGATGTAGCCGTCCAGGTGAGTATTCAAATTATGAATGCATTTGTAGAAATGCGAAAACTCATGGCCAATCATAGCGGCTTACTCCAAAGAATGGAGGGTATTGAGCGGAAACAACTTGAAAGCGACCAAAAGTTTGAGCAAATTTTCAAAGCATTAGAATCGGGGAAACCAGACCCTACCCAAGGCATCTTCTTCGATGGACAAATATTTGACGCTTATGCTTTTATGTCTAGAATTATCAAAAAAGCGAAAAAAGAAATCATTCTAATTGACAATTACATAGATGAAAGCACGCTAACGCATTTGTCCAAAAAAGCAAAACCTGTTAAAGTCATATTAACACCAAAACCATAAGCCAACAATTGACCCTCGACGTCAAAAAAGCGAACGAACAATACAGTGGCTTTGAAATTCAATCTTTTGCAAAAAGCCATGATCGTTTTTTAGTCATCGACGGAAATACAGTTTATCATATCGGTGCTTCTTTGAAAGATTTGGGTAAAAAATGGTTTGCATTCACAAAAATGGAGAAAGATTCCGTTGAAAATATTCTTAAAGCAATAGGGAAATAAAATGGCTATTATAGTAAATAAAAAAATGTCAAATTTCTTGATTGATATTATTTGCAATCAAGTAATTATGATAAAAACAGATAGAATTATGAAAGAAATAAATAAAATTGTAATCGAACGAGAATAAGCACTGGGCATCTCGTTGCTGACGAGAGCGGTTCAGTGCTCCGCAGACACATTTGTGGCTAATCAAATTTTGTTCTCCTTATCAACATTTGTGGTAAAAATCGCTACCTTCGCCAAGCCCGAAACCGTTCTATGCAATAAACAGTCAACATTAAACAAAAATGAAAAACATTCTACTAATTAGTTTCCTTCTGACGCTACATACTGGCTACAGCTTTGCTCAATGTGGAGCAAATCAAGTTGAGGTGAAAGTCGATATTTTAACCGATCCATGGGGTGAAGAAACGTACTGGACCCTGTCTGATCTCCTGGGTAATGTTGTCCTTCAAGGAGGGCAGGGTGCTGTTTACCTGGACAATACAAGCTATTCTGACAGCATCTGCGTTTCGTCGAGCTCCTGCTTGTTCTTCGAAATCTATGATACCTGGGGAGATGGTATTTTTACGCCAGCCGGCTGTGAGCTGTACGTTGATGGTTTGCTTGTTTACAGCGGGTCGAATAACATTGGATCCTATGCCTCGACCATTGTAAATTGTTCGGACTCCTGCGTTTTGGTTCTGGATGCGCTGAATGATCTTAAGGACCATATCAATGCAACTGTTACACTCACTCCTGTTGAACTGACATTGATCAAAAATATTTTCACACTATTCCCTGGATGCCTCGCCATCAGTGAGTCTAATATATTGTTATCCAAAAGCGTGGTTGCAGATTATGATAATTTGTTCGGGGCACTTTTTACTACTCCCGGCACCCAAAACGGCTTTTCTAAGGACCCTGCCATTGCACCAGGCATGGAACTTGAACGGGCAATGATCGCTCTTCAGCAAGGGATTTTCGATGAGGTTTTCACTTCGGGTGTTTATGGAAATTATCCGCAACACCTCAATGGCTGGAAGTACGGTGCATGCACAACTTTCCCAGGATTTGTTGCCCCTCCGGCAGATTCAACCATTGGTGTATCGGTACCCATCCGTGCTAATTTTGAAGACCCGGATGGTATGAATCCTTACTACGAAATTAATGGAGATGGAACCGACCACGCACTTCGGCCTACTGGTTTGTACTTATCTCCTGGAAGTGTAGCAACAGTTACAGTACCGGATAGCCTGGTTGGCCAGGACTATTGGATCAGGGTGGGTTCACATGATTGGGATTTAACAAACCGTGACATGTTTCTACGATTTGATAGGATTTCTAAAAAATTCTTGATCAATTCGAACACCATTGAAGTGTTCAATCCCCTTGGAGGAGCGATTTCTATCCTCGTCCCTTACGGTGCCGACGATGATATTGTCCAGGTCACTGTGAACAATGGCGTGGAAGCCCCCTTCTTTTCATTGAAGTCAATTTATGAAACAACTGATTTCAACGCAGAGCTGAACAAGCCTGGACCTTGGGCTGTTTTTGAAACGGATAATGTCATGTTTACTATTCCTAAGCATTCTATTGTTCCTGGTCAGTATAATCTCATGCAAGCTATGCAAGACTGGGAAACGGCTTTGAGGGGGATGAATTCCATTTTAGCCAGACAGATCATTCCAGACAAACACAATATGTATATGATTGCTGATGTAGATATCCGGGTTGGTGTTTATTCAATCGGTTATCCAATGTCCAACACACCGCTCAACTATACCAATGTACCTGGACCGGCTTATTTTCTTAACGGACCAGGGCCTGATGATGATATCAATTTTCATGAACTGGGGCATGCATTGGCACTATCTCAATTCTCTGGTGAAGAAGAAGCATTGGTTAACTTCCCATACGTCATGGCTTTAAACTATGGTCTAGGCGTGGACTTAAATGAAGCAGTGGCTAACAGCTTGGGCACCAATACCATTGATATAGATAACGCTGCTATACATAGACTGATTTCTAGTACATTTGGTTCAGCTAGAATTATTTTAGATTCTACCACAAACGAAGTACGGTACCAGCACCGAGGGTATGGGCATTATTTTGAAATCGTCAATATGCTGGGATGGTGTCCACTTAGAAATTTCTGGAAACAAGAGGCTATTGATTTTGAAAACGGAATTAATTATGGCAGCAATGATGACAAGAGAATAGTCCGGATGTCAGTTGCAGCTCAAGCAGATTTACGTCCTTTATTCCATGTTTTTGGAATTATTGCACAAGATCCCGTTGCCTTGCAGGATACCCTAAATCAGTTAGGTATTCAACCTTCGCTTGCCATCTATAATAGACTGCAAGATTATTTAGACTTGATTCCCCAAGACAATGCCGAATTTGTCAATTATGCCATAGATGTATATCCCGATCTCTATACAGCGGGGCCAACTGCCAACCCTGATTATGGTGTAGGTTGGTTTTATTTGAAATCATTAAGCTATAATACTGCCGAAGCCCAAATTAGAACCAATACACTACAATCCATAATAAACCTCTACTATCCAAATGGCCAACCCGCAGGCGGCAATACAAACCTTTGCTGCTTACTGGACACCCTGCAAATCAACATGGTTAATCAAGAGGTTATCGTAACAGGAGGCGTAGAACCTTATCAGATTTCAATTGACACAACTGGAAATGTGATGACGGTAACAGTGGTAGATTTTGATGGTT
>JBILRK010000234.1:0-4580 GCA_044372705.1 Saprospira sp.
CCCTGATGAAGAAGTAGGTCGCGGCGCAGATTTATTTGATGTGGCAAAATTTGGAGCAGAATGGGCTTATACTATGGACGGCTCCGCTCTTGGAGAATTGGAATATGAGAATTTTAACGCTGCTTACGCATTGGTAAAAGTTCAGGGTAAGAGTGTTCATCCCGGTTATGCCAAAGATAAAATGGTAAATGCCAATTCATTGGCCGCCGATTTTATTCGTAATATGCCTTTGGATGAAGTTCCTGAAAAAACAACAGGCTATGATGGTTTTTATCACCTGAATAATATGAAGGCCACCGTCGATGCTGCAGAGTTGATGTATATTATACGCGACCACGATAAAGAAAAGTTCGAGGTTCGTAAAAAGTTTTTTGCCGAACAGGTAGCAATATTTAATGATAAATATAAAGGTTCTTTTAGTGTCGATATTAAAGATCAGTACTACAACATGCGCGAAAAAGTCGAGCCAGTTATGCATATTGTTGAATTGGCCAACAAAGCAATGCTCGAACTTGGCATTAAGCCAATTGTAAAGCCTATTCGCGGTGGAACCGATGGTTCCAGACTATCTTATATGGGCCTTCCTTGTCCAAATATTTTTGCAGGTGGTATGAATTTTCATGGCAGATATGAGTACGTTTCTCTTGAAGTTATGGAACTCGCAACCAGAGTCATTGTGAAAATAGTAGAAAACTTGGCTAAGTTGTAAATATAAAATGTGTTTGATATTGAAATCTTCTTATTTTGACAATTCTGTCGAAATAAGAAGATTTCTTTTTGGCGCAGCAGAATTTGAAATATATAAAACTAAAACCCAAATATCCTTTTTTTACAAGGCTATTGTTTTTTCGCCTTTTTGGCCATTTTTGCATCCTGCTCGTCAAAAAGCTCCGATAATCCAAAACGACAACAAATAGGGCAGGAGTAAGGATTGTGCAGTTTTGCCGGACAATATTCTCTGCCAAAAAATATAATTTGCAGGTGTAACTTGTTCCAAAGTTTTTTAGGAAAAAGTGCTTTAAGGTCTCGTTCAGTTTGTTCTACATTTTTTGCTTCGCTCAGTTGCCAGCGTCGTGCCAGACGGTGAATATGCGTATCTACCGGGAAGGCAGGGTGGCCGAATGCCTGTGACATAACGACTGATGCTGTTTTATGCCCAACTCCAGGCAACTCTTCCAATGCTTCAAAAGATTCAGGGACAGCTCCCTTGTATTTCTCAAGAAGTATTCCCGAAAGGTCAAAGATCGCTTTTGATTTACGGGGTGATAGTCCGCATGGTCTGATGATAGATTCAATTTCTTTCACATCCAATTGTATCATATCGGCCGGATTATTGGCTTTTGCAAAAAGCAAAGGAGTGACTTTATTTACCCTCTCATCAGTACATTGAGCTGATAGCAAAACAGCTATCAAAAGTGTGTAAGGATCCTCGTGCGCTAGGGGAATGGGTGTTTCGGGATACAATTCCTCCAGTGTTTTAGCTACTTCTTTTGCAATTGCTTTTGTTGAGGGATATTTTTTCGGCCTTGGCATTGTTATATATAAAAAAGGTTGTTTGAAATATAGTACAAAATTAAAATAAAAAACCCGGTGAACAAGTCAATGTTCACCGGGCATATATATAAGGTGTAAATTACCTGCCAAGATAAGCCTTGAGTAATTTGCTTTTTGAAGTTGAAGTACGCAATTTGTTAATTGCCTTATCTTTTATTTGACGAACTCGCTCACGGGTAAGACCAAATCTTTCGCCAATATCTTCCAATGACATAGGATGTTCGTGACCGATGCCAAAGTAAAGTTTAATTACATCGCGCTGACGTTCTGTCAATGAGCAAAGAGAACGCTCAATCTCGTTACGGAGCGACTCCATGTACTCGAGACTTGCATCTGTTTTTGGGGTATTTTTATTCTCCAATACATCGAGCAGAGAATTATCTTCACCTTCCACAAAGGGAGCGTCCATAGACACATGTCGAGCAGCAACACCCAAAGTTGTTTCAACTTCGTCAGATGCAATATTTAAAACTTCTGCAAGTTCCTCGGCTGAAGGCTCACGTTCGAATTCCTGTTCAAGTTTTGAAAACGCTTTGTTTATTTTATTGAGTGAACCTACCTTATTTAATGGAAGGCGAACAATACGTGATTGCTCTGCTAAAGCTTGAAGGATAGATTGGCGAATCCACCAAACGGCATAGGAAATAAATTTAAAACCACGGGTTTCGTCAAATCTTTGTGCAGCTTTAATAAGACCCAGGTTGCCTTCATTGATAAGGTCACTAAGGGAAAGTCCTTGATTTTGATATTGCTTAGCAACAGAAACTACAAATCGGAGATTGGCTTTTGTTAAGCGTTCGAGTGCAACCTGATCCCCTGCTTTAATTCGTTTTGCTAAATCTACTTCTTCTTCAGGAGTTAACAAATCTACTTTACCAATTTCCTGTAGATATTTTTCCAATGATTGGCTTTCCCTATTGGTTATAGATTTTGTAATCTTAAGTTGTCTCATAAAAGCTTTTTATTATTAAATATTAAGGTCTGTGCATTCCTGGTTTTGGGATTTAGATATTCAAATCTCAAAAACAGTTGTATTATATAAGGTCAATCGAGCCCAAAGTTAGATTTTTTTAGGGCAGTTTGCAAGTTAAACGTAATTTTTTGAGCTTTTTGTTCAAAAAAAATGGAATAATATTTTTTCACACAAAATTATCAAATTTTATGCGCCTTGTCCGAAAAACAACGCACAGTACATAAAACATTGATTATAATATTTTTATGTTGTAAAAAAGCTGGACTGTTCGGAATATTGTACAGCTAAAAATATGTGTTGCGTGAAAAAAGATTTAAAACTTGTGAAATTTTGTTCAATTTTTCTTGCAGGTTGTGAAATATTATTTAATTTTGTGTTGTATTCCATTCGAATTGATGAAAATTTTGTTTAAACTTATGTGAAATAATGCAAATTGGGGAGAGGATAGACGTATTGTGCATGGCGTTGGGCGTATCAAGAAGAAAGTTCGCCGACATCATAGGCGAAAATCCTTCAACGATTGCCTCGATAGTCAGAGGTACCAATCCATCCTCAGTTATTATTTGCTCAATTTTAGAACATTATCCTGAACTTAACGAGCGCTGGTTGCTCATGGGAGAAGGACCAATTTGGAAAAAAGATCTTTTGGCTCTTACTGTTAAAGATGATAGAGAACAGGATGGCTTAAAGCAACAGATTGAAAATAAAAATGATACCATCAGTGCTCTCAAAGGTCAGGTTTCAGCTTTAGAAAAAACAATTGAATTGCTTGAAAAACAGATACAGTTGATGGAAAAACAACTTGCTCTGAAATTAAGTCGAACCGGTTCTTAACATTAAGTAATAGTCAACTAAATTCTTAGAACATGGATAATAAAGAAAAGGATATAGTATGGGCACTCGAACAGGCTTCCCGCTATGCCAAGAAATATTCTGAAGCTAAGGAGGATTTGAATAGATTGGAAGAACAGTTGAAAGCGATGAAAGAAACGATTGATAATGCGAAGAAGGAAATAGGTTATCTGACAAGGCTTTCAAATACACAACAACAGTATATCGAAAAACTTGAAGAAGTTTTAGAAACTGAAAATGAAGTTAAAAATAAAGAAAAATCAATATTGACGATCCATCGAAGGTCGATTCAGGAAGATGCGTGTTAATTGTGGTCTCTCTCTTAAACACACTTTGTGACTCATCTATGGCGACAGGGCGGGAAAAGCTCGCCCTTCCTCGTCAAGCTTTAAAAAAGCTTTTTTGGTCTCAAAACCACAATTAAAAAAATTGGTCTCTCATAAGGGCAGTATCTCGGTCAAGATACTGCCCTTTTTTTATTTCCCAACCACTTGGCTGTCAAGATTTTGTCTAAATAAGTGCTGTTTTTTTGAAACAGCATAGAGGGAAAATTTTGTCTGATGAAAAATAATTAAAAAAAAAGGAAAAATTGTGGGAAAAAGTGGGAGAAAGTGGGAAAAAGCTATAATTTAGCATTCAGTTTATGCCAAAATCTGCAAAATGCTGATATATAAACTATTTGTGATAAATGTAAAATTAACATAAGTCACTGATATTTAATATATTGATATTTGTTTTTTAGCTTTTTCTTAAGAATGCAAATTGAAAAATGATTCAGTTTCTCGGAGAGTATAATTGTAAAATTGATGACAAAGGTCGCCTACGCATGCCGGCCCCCCTGTTGAAACAACTGGAGGGTATGGTAGAGGAGGGTTTTGTCCTCAATCGTGGCTTCGAGAAATGTTTGGTTTTGTATCCTAAAAAAGCTTGGGGAGCAATTACACAAGAAATTCAGAAGCTAAATATATACGTGAAACAAAATCGTGATTTTGTCAGATACTTTTTTAGAGGAGCTACTGAAATGGAAATTGATAATAGTCAACGATTGCTATTGCCCAAAAACTTATCCGATTATGCCGAGGTAGATAAAGAGGTAATCCTTTTTGCATACTTCGATAGAATCGAAATTTGGTCAAAAGAACAATATGATAATCTTTTAGGGGACGAACCAAACGATTTTGCAGCATTGGCAGAAGAGGTC
>JBILRK010000235.1:0-4572 GCA_044372705.1 Saprospira sp.
ATCGTAGGCATCTTTCATATCGGGGAAACGTACACCAAATCGGCTTTCATTGGGGCCGCGTAAGGGATTGTCGGGCATCATATTAATATGATCTTTTATAATCACTAAATCTCCACTTTCAATTGAAGCATTCACGCTGCCCACAGCGCTTGAAATGAAAAGTCGCTCAATTCCCAATAATTTCATTACCCTCACCGGAAAGGTAACCTGTCTGGCAGTATAACCCTCGTAATAATGAAAACGACCTGCCATCGCTACTACAGGAACCCCTCCGAGATGCCCCAATACCAATTTGCCGGCATGGCCCTGAACAGTAGATATGGGAAAATAAGGAATTTCATCATATGGAATTTCGGCATGTACCTCAATTTCCTTTGCAAGGTTACCCAAGCCGGTGCCTAAAATTATACCAAATTTAGGCATAAAATTATCGCTGCGGTTTTGGAGGTATTCAGCTGCTTCTAGCGCTCTTTCGTATTGATTGATTTCCATCTCAATTTTTGTGATTGATGATTATTGACTAAGGTAACTGTGCTTTTTTGGGCGCTGCAAAGATAGTGAATTATTTGAAAGAAATATTAAGCAGTCAAATGCTGAAGATAATTTAAGCTTGAAACATAATATCATTTTGCCTATCTTTGCATTTTAAAATCAAAGCAAGATCGTCTTATATGCAACTGAACAGAAAAAAAATTATCATTCTTGTTTCTATAGTCGCTATTATAGCTGCCGGGGCAATTTTTAGCAGCTTTTTTGGTTTACCTACAATAGTAAAAGACCCAATTACTGGTAATTATAAAGTTGTCATGAAAAAAAATGAGGGTCCCGACCCTCTAAAAGCAAGTTTCAAAGACGAAAACGGTCAGAATTATGATATTGAAATCATCAATCAGACCTATCTTCACAATGAACGCCGAAACTACTATGGCAATGAATTACCAGATAAGCTTCAGGTAATCTGGCAATTACAACTTGGCGGCGGCCCCACTCAAGTAGGTGCAACCCGCAAGCATTGGAGCGGCGCAGGCTGGACCGGACAACCGCTTATGGTGAAAGAAAATGGCAAGAAATATATTATACAAGGCGCTTTTGATCATCGTTTAAAGAAAATTGACTACGAAACTGGTGAGGTGATTTGGCAATATCGCTTCGATGATGTAGTAAAAGGTACTGGTACTCTTTGGTTCAACCATAAAGCCGATTCCCTGAAAGACAGAATCGTTATACTTCAGGGCACAAGAGCGGGAGGCATGATGGCTAGCCCTATCGTTGATTGCTACCGTGGTATTTCATATTTTACAGGAGAGGAATTATGGCGTATGAACAGTCCACGTACAGCCTGTTATAGCCGCGATGTTGATGGGTCAGCTCTAATTCTCAAGGACACTGCCTACCTGGCACTTGAAACGGGCATTTTTGCAGTATTCAATCCCGATCGCAGGTCGGGTTCGCTCAGAGATGGTCTTTTTCAGCCACAGATGCACCGTTTTAAAGACACACTATATCGCCCTGGTGATGCAGCTGCACATGGTGGCAACCTGGTTTGTGAAGCATCTCCCTCGCGCATTGACAATCGCATTTATCTGGCTGCAGGCTCAGGAAGGGTATGGGGCTATAATATGACTGATCAAAAAATCGATTGGGAATACTATATAGGCTCCGATATTGACGGCTCACCAGTAGTGACCGATGACAAATGTCTGCTGATTGCAATTGAAAAACAATACATACAAGGAAAAGGTGGTATTTTAAAATTAGACCCATCCAAAAAACCTGAAGATGCTACCGTATGGTTCTTGCCAACCGAAAACAGAAGATTTGTTACCTGGGATGGCGGAGTAATTGGTACAGTTGCCACAAATGAAGCAACCCGAAAGAGCAATCATCCGCATATTGGAGCATGCATTGCTATTGACGGCAATCTCTATGTTTTTGATCTAAATAAAATAGACAGTACTAAAAAGGTCAAGCTATTTGACAATAAAACAGATGCCTACAGCCCCAAAATTTATTTTAAAACATCTACTGGTCCATCTATTGCCAGCCCTATTATTGTAGGTAACAGAATGGCAGTGCCTACATACAATGGCTTTTATTTATACGAGTTTAATGAAAAAATGGAATTTAAACTGCTTGACAAAATGGATTTCAGCGCAGAAGCAACTCCTTTTTGCGATAATGGCAAAATTTTTATTGCATCGCGCAATGGATACCTCTATTGTTTAGGTGATGCCAAAGGTCAAAAAGCAAAGGAAATTCCTCTTTCTTACAAAACTGAAGTAAAATCAAAAAAATAATAAATTTATTTTGTGGCAAATAAAGCCTTAAAATGACATTAATTCAATTTATAAAAACATCTTTAATAACACTTTAGCTTGCATTAATTATTGAATTAACTTGGAATTTAAAAACATAAGTAAAATACCTATTTTAGAGCTTTAGGAAAAATGCCGTTGTGTGAAATTTGTAAAAGGCGCATTTTTGTACTGTGAAATGATTCAAACACATTCACAAAGTTTTTCATAGTTTTAGTTTTTTTCATAGGGTAATTTTTGGGGAAAATTGACGGCGTGGTTGGGGAACCGCGCCGTTTTATTTTTTACTAACAGGATTTTTACCTATTTATTCTTTTTAAGAAAAAAGCCATATATTTTTTTCTGTAAACTGTAGAATTTTGCAGCAAGAAAGACCGAACTAAGTTTTACACTAATGAGGGCAATTCCCTCTCTAAAAATTTATAGTTTTAGCAATAATTAGGGTATCTATTGGGGGGAAATAACGGAGCCGATCGATTGATCGGCTCCGTTTTCAATTTTATAGCATCTAACAATTTTATCCGTTCTTTATCGATTTTCTAAATCGCCAAAGATTTAGCACATTTAAAATTATACCCCAAACAAGCATCGGCACAAAAGCTTTCAACAAAAGTAACAGGTTAAAATCGGCCGACATGATAGATTTGATCGAGAAAACAAGACTTAGGAAGGGGTAAAACATATTGCTGGCATTAAGCATCTGTGAGGATGAACCTAAAAGTACAAAAATTATCAATAGAAGCAGAAAGGCAATATTTGCCAGAAGCACAGAAAGGCTTCTATGAAAATTGAAACCTATTATTCCCCAAAACCCTGAAAAAATAAAAGCCATTGGTACAGAACACAATAAAATATAGGACAAACTTGTCCAATTCAGCAAGGTTCTAATTTGAAGCATTATACCCTGAATGATGCCTGTCTGATCCATTGACAAAGCAGCTGCAAATCCCAAAACAGAAAGTCCCATCATCGAAAAACTGAACAGGCTCGCTAAGCCAATTTTGGACAGAAAGATTCTGGTACTTGAGACAACCGATTGACTGTACAATAGCTTATAGCCTTGATGGGCTTCTCTCCAAAAAACTGTATTCAATGCATGCCTTGCCCCTACTGCACCGAAAATTAATAATAGTATCGACAGAAGACTGGAAATAGTCCGGTCGAGCAGCTCACTAAGGTTATCGATCATATCTTGCATACTGCTCAAATCCTGTTCGTTCACATCAATAGGATTTAGCATTGCCTCGGGCAGTCCGCTGTCTTTGAGGTTTTGCTTTACAATTTCTTTTCGATAGCCTGCAAGTGTTTTTTCAACAATATTAACTGCTCTGTTACTGCCTTTGAAATAAAATGTTATTTCGGCCTTTTCCTTCTTTGCGATAGCAGAATCAAAATTTTCGCCAATGATAATTCCAACCGAAAGGCTATCATTTTCAATGGCTTCAATCATCTCATCCTCTCCAATATTCTCTTTGAGTTCAATTTGAAGATTGAGCTTCAGTTTTCTTTTAATTTCTTCAGCTTGTCCATCTTCTGCAATCCAGGCTACTTTATATTTTTTTGTAGTACTGCTATCAATCTGACTCTGAATTATTTGTCCGCTGAAACGGAATAACATAAAAAACAGCGCAAATGGAATAAAAAAAGCCATAAGGAGCAGCCAGGTGCTTCGACTTTGACGAAACAAGGATTTTATTTCTTTTGTAATCAACATCTTCTTTATACTGTTTTCAGATTTTCGTTTAGAATCTGCAAGTAACCCTCAGCAGGGGAATTGCCATATTTGTTTTTGAACTCAGTCATTGTATCTGCGTAAATCATTCTACCTCTATCCAATATAATTATTTTATCACCAAAAAACTCAGTTTTACTAAGATTGCTTCCTGCATAAACCACCGTAGTGCCCGACAATTTGGCTTCGGCAACTAAATCTAAAATTGGTTTTGCCCCGAAGATATCGAGCCCAAAAGAGGGTTCGTCCAAAATTATCAGTTTTGGATCATTGAGCATTGTTTGTGCAATGCCCAATCTAAGTTTTTCTTCTATGCTAACTAAGCTGGTTTTTTTGTTGGGCTTGAGATCCCATTTTTGCATCAAACTATCAATCTTAACTGCAATTTCGGAAGACTTCAAGCCTTTTAGATTTGCAAAATAAAACAGTTGCTCTTTGATGGTCAAGTTATCAAAGTAAGACTGTTCATACGAAAAATAGCCTATTTTTTTTCGAATTTCAACAGCTTGTTTATCAAGATTTAGG
>JBILRK010000555.1:0-4571 GCA_044372705.1 Saprospira sp.
TTAAAAATAAATTTGAGTACTTATCTCATACAGAATTTTCTGACGGAACAGACTTTTTAGGCATTGACCCCGAAGCCGAAATTACGCTCGACGCTTGCGATCCGGTCAATCCATTCAGCTATCAGAAATTACATCCTGGTCAAACCTATTACGTTCAATTGACAGCAGACGACGCTGGTACAAGAGGATACTATGAAGTTAGGGTAAATGATTTGGGCGGCTCCTCTCCTCCTAACGTAGAAGACTTACCCTGTACCTCACCTGCTTCGACAATTGGTAATACTGCCATAAGTTCAGGTGCCGGTTCTCCAGCTACAAGAACGCTCAACTTTGGTTGTGCTTATGATGGTGGTAATGATTTTGGCGAAACTGGCGGTCCACATGTCAATTCAAATCCAAACGACTACCACGCTTACGATTACAACCACCCTGCCTACAACAATGGCACTATGAATGAATCTGTTTGGACAAATTTCACCGCTCCAAACAGTGGCCGTATTGTTTTCGAAACTGATTATCAAAGTGCAATTTACGGTGAAAACTCCGCTTTTTTTGGCTACGACGCCAGATTTGCTCCTGGAGTTCCTGCCGATTTCTCTTGCGCCAATCTATCATTTATCGAAGGCGCTGATGGTGGGTTAAATGGCCTTTTTGGCAACTCTCAGGAAAGTGCAATCATACGTGAATCATGTTTGGAACCAGGCTATAAATACTATGCTATGGTTGACCCCTCCGACAACCTTACACCGCTTAGCACTCAAAACATCAAAACCTGGATTCATGACCCAAGTGTCGCTGATCCGCTTCAGAACCCTCCCGGCAATGATATCTTATGCCTTGCTTTGCTCGATACACTGTATAGAATTCCTGTTCGTCAAGTTGGACAAAATCTCCCGTTCCAGGCTGTTGCAGGTTCTAACGTTCGTGGTTGTATCGAAAGACTTGCAGGCGAACCGAACTCAAATTCAAATTCTACACTAAGAGCAGATCAAACTGTTTGGCATTATTTTGTGGTACCGCCAAGTGGTGTTGTTGAAATCCGACTTAGAGCCTATATTGGCATGCAGCGTCTCAATTTCAACATCTTTGAATTGTTAAATGGTACAAGCTGCTACGGTGGTTTGGCCCCAGCTACCTTCACGCAGGACGGCACTCGTTTGAGCACGAGCATAACTCCTGTTTTTTCAGGTTCAACCGATTTTAATGGCACGACAATCAGTATTTGTTGTTTGGTACCAGGTGATGTATATGCACTACAACTCGACGGTGGTTCTCCCGGAGATCAGGGACAATATATTGTAGAGTATATCGATGAAATCGAGGTCTATGCTGGTGATTCTCAATACGAAACCATGACTGGTGATACCATTCGTCACAATAGTTTAGACACAGGTTACATCTGTTTTGGTGACACACTTTATCCAAGTATTGCCTTAGATTTATTTGGACTTTCAACCACCTCAATTCCAGGTTGTCTCGATACGGGTTATGTTATTCACAGTGCAACTGTAATTCCAGATCCTCTTTCAGGTTCAGGATTTACCTACATCGACTCCTTGCGCTTTGGCCCAAGATTATTTGTAAACGATGGTAATGGTTCCGGTACATTCGGCAATCCATTATTTAATACGCTTTATTTTGTTTCAGCTCTGGCCGATAATGATACAACTTGGGGACAACTTATATGCCCGAGTGCCAGTATAGAAAATGGTGCACCTGTGGTATTCCTGCAGCAGATTCAGGTCAGTAGCAGTTACAACCAAAACAATTGCTTTATAAGCTTTACGCCAACAGGTGGTTTACCAGCTTACAATGGCAGTTTATTTACCTATACCATAACAAATACTCAGGGTGATACAATTATTGGGACAACTGGAAATGGTGTTACTGTAAACTTCCAAATTCCAACACCTGATATTTATACCATTGTAATTACAGATGGCGCATCCTGCTCACAAACTATTACAATAAATGCTACAGCCTGTTTTGATCTTTGTATAACAAACCCAGTTGCAATTTCGCCTTCACCTATCGACAGTACGGTATATACTTGTTTCCCAGGTGGTGATTCAGCAACAGCAACCATTATTATTGCAGGTGGTTATCCATCAGCTAATAGTTCGGCTTACACGATTACTGTTAGTGGATCTACTGCAGCATCAAACGGAACTTATACTTTGGCCGGATCAGCTACTAGTGTTCCATTCAGCTTTACGGTACGCGATGGCGATATCTGGACAGTTGTGGTAACGGATACCAGCGGTTGTACCGATAGCATAACAGCTACCTTTACCTACGATTTGGTTAACTGCCCCGATTTCTGCGATTTGAACCCGGTGACAGCTACATCAGGTTACAACTGTTTCTCCAACGGAAGTGCCTTGGTTGAAATTACCATGGGTGGCGGCTTACCTTCAATTGATGGCTCTAATTATTCAGTAACAGTAAATGGTTCTACCGTCTTCGGACAAACATTTAACAATGCTCAGGTGCCCGGCACAATTGGTGGCACTGGCCTTATTTCCTTCCTGGTAAATGATGGCGACAGCTGGTCTGCAATTGTACGGGATAGCTATGGTTGCTCCGATACGCTTACAGGAACTTATGTATTTAATGCTACAAACTGTCCTAATCTTTGTATCATCATGCCAGTGGTCATTAACCCTGACCCAATCGATGATTCGGTTTATGAGTGCAATGCGGATGGTTCTGCTACAGTAACCTTATTCTTTAGTGGTGGGGTACCTGCTGCAAGTGGAGGTAATTATAATGTTTCTATAAGCGGTTCTACTGTTGCTGGTGCTAATGGAAGTTTCACATCAGGCTTGGGAACATACAGTTTCCTTGCAAATGAAAATGATAACTGGAGCGTAATTATAACAGATGCCAACAACTGTTCTGACACTGCAATTGGAACTGTTAATTTCAATCCAATTACACTCAGTGTTAGTAATTACACCTGTGACATCAATGGAACAGCTGAGTTTACCCTGACAATCTCGGGTGGTAATCCTGCTATTGATGGGTCAGATTATTTAGTCACCGTTACTGGAATAACAACAGGCGGAAATGTATTTAATTTGCCATTAGCAGGAACAGTAGGTGCATCAACCGATTATCTAATTACAGTTGCAGATGGCGATATCTGGCAAATTTTTGTCAATGACGGCCAAAACTGTACAGCAACTGTGAGCGATACCTTTGTATGGAATGCTACCAACTGTTCAAACATATGTAATGGCCCAGGCTATACCAATGTATTGATCAATGGCGGATCTGATAGCATCAGTTATGATTGCGATGGCAATGGCAATGCAATGTTGAATCTAGAATTCACCGGAGGATTACCTGCACTTGGCGGTTTGAACTACGGTTACATAGCTGAAATTACTGTCAATGGCAATACTATTACCGAAAATATTACCGGTACTGGTGGTTTGGGTAGCTATGTGCTAAATCTTCAGGATGGCGATGTTTGGCAGGTAATTCTGAATGACGGACTTGGTTGCGGTTTCGATACCCTAAGCGGCGTATTCAATTCTGTTACAGCTGTTGCACAGACTGATATCACTTTTGAAGTATTGGTTGGTGAACCAGCACAGTTGATTGGTAGCAATTCAATAGGTAACATTACAAATTATGCATGGACTCCGCTTGGAACTATCAATAATCCTACAGTTGCAAACACCTTCGCATTGCCAATCATCACTACAACTTATATTCTTGAGGTAAGCGATGCTTTCGATTGTACCGACACTGACAGTGTAAGAGTAAGAGTGGGCGCCTGTGTTCCTGATCATGCCGGTTTCACACCAAACGCAGATGGCGTAAATGACCTTTGGATTATTCCTTGCCTTGGACTTTTACCCGGCGATGTTGAGGTTTATAACCGTTGGGGTCAATTAGTCTATCGCAAAGAAAACTATGATAACAGCTGGAACGGAACACATTTCCAAACAAATCAGGACTTACCAGATGCTACTTACTACTATGTTGTAAAAGTAACTTACCCGATGTACACTAATCCGGTAATTTATAAAGGAACTGTAAGTATAATAAGATAAAACACAAGGGGGAGCTATAACCCGCTCCCCTATTAAAAATTAAAAAATCGTCTCAGAAAAATAGATATCTGTTATGAAAAAAATCTTATCGATAATTGCTGCGCTGTTAATAATTCAGTCGGTTCAAGCTCAACAGGAACCACTGTTTGCACAGTATATGAACAATACTTTCCTTATAAATCCTGCTGTTGCAGGTTCTAAAGGAACACATGGCATCAATCTGTTTCACCGTTGGCAATGGGTGAGCTTTCCAGGAGCTCCACAAACCTTTGGCATGAGCTATCAGGGACTTATAAAAGATGTGCATGGTGTTGGTGGACTCATCTTCTCCGATATCACTGGCCCAAGTGTGCGCATTGGCGCTAAAACATCTTATGCCTTTCACATTCCCATCAATGATGATATGCGTTTGTCAATTGGTGCGGCAGCCCGAGTGGTGAGAAATAGCATCAATACTAGAACCATCACCTTTGTACAAGACAATGATGCTGCTGTAGTCAATGCAAG
>JBILRK010000236.1:0-4569 GCA_044372705.1 Saprospira sp.
CAGATACAACATCTCCTTCTTTGAAAACATCATCTACAGCTAACCATTCACCTAGACCTTTCGCAATGTAGAAATTACGAAATTCTACAAGCTTACGAGGATATAAATTGATAGCTTTACCTCTTTTGTTCTCGTTAGTTGTTACTGCTGCACTAGAATGTCCATCTTTGTGAGCCTTTTGTGAGCTAAAATGACCTTTCAAAGCCTTTGTTACAGAGACTTCTCTACGAACACCAAAACCTAATTGAAGTGCATCATAGCCGTCTGTTTCTTGAGATTTAACCTGTGTAACAACACATGGTCCCATTTCAACTACAGTACAAGCTACATTGGCGCCTTTTTCGGTGTAGATGCTGGTCATCCCGATTTTTTTTCCAATTA
Source organism: Saprospira sp. (assembly GCA_044372705.1). Lineage (GTDB taxonomy): Bacteria > Bacteroidota > Bacteroidia > Chitinophagales > Saprospiraceae > Saprospira. Next base: position 382 of record JBILRK010000236.1, read on the forward strand.
ACCCTTCCACTTTTAGAAATTTTGTAGGAATTAAAAAATAAAATTTCTTACATTAATTTTACTTGAATATCAACGCCAGAAGGCAATTCAAGTTTTTCAAGTGCACTTACTGTCTTTGCAGTTGAACTGTAAATTTCAATAAGGCGTTTGTGGGTACGCAATTGGAACTGCTCACGCGATTTTTTATTCACATGCGGTGAACGCAATATTGTGAATATTTTTTTATCGGTGGGCAGCGGAATCGGTCCGGTTACAACAGCACCGGTGTTACGTACCGTTTTTACGATTTTTGATGTTGATTTATCAACAAGATTGTGATCGTAAGAGCGAAGTTTAATTCTAATCTTCTGATTCATGCCTCTACAATTGTTTGTAAAATTTAATAATTATTCTATTGAATACGCTATACTATTACTTAGAAGTTACACCGTTTGCTTTTTCAATTACTGATTTTGCAATTCCATCTGGAGCAGGTGCAAAGTGTGAAAATTCCATAGTAGAAGATGCACGACCAGAAGTTAAAGTTCTTAATTCAGTAATATAACCAAACATTTCCGATAATGGAACATCAGCTTTAACTATGATGGCAGTCCCTCTAGAATCTTGTCCTTTGAGTAGTCCGCGTCTACGGTTTAAGTCTCCAATAACAGAACCAGTATATTCATCTGGAGTAATAACTTCCAACTTCATGATTGGTTCAAGAATTACAGGTTTGCATTTACGTGCTGCCTCTTTGAAGCCTTCTTTAGCGCAAAGTTCAAATGCTAGTGGCTTAGAGTCTACTGAGTGCATAGAACCATCATAAACTCTAACTTTCATGCTATCAATGTTGTAACCTGCGAGAACGCCATTATCCATCATTGATTCAAAACCTTTCTTAACTGGATTGATATAAGCTTTATCAATAGAACCACCTACGATGTCCCATTTAAATTGCATTTTATCTTTACCGGATTTAAATTCCTCACTATTCAAGAAATCTTCATCAGCAGGACCTAATTCAAATTCCATATCGGCAAACAAACCTGAACCACCTGATTGTTTTTTAAGACGTTCGCGGTGAGTAACTGACTGAGTAAGTGCTTCTTTATAGTTTACCTGAGGTGCTCCTTGGTTAACCTCCACTTTAAATTCACGTCTGAGACGGTCAACAATAATTTCAAGATGTAATTCACCCATTCCACTTATTACAGTCTGTGCAGTGTCTTCATTATAGTTAGCTCTGAACGTAGGATCTTCTTCCATAAGCTTAGCAAGAGCCATACCTAATCTTTCCAAATCTTTTTGGGTTTTAGGTTCAATTGCCAATCCAATTACAGGCTCAGGGAAAACCATAGATTCTAAAATAATCGGTTTGTCCTCAGAACAAAGTGTATCACCTGTTTTAATATCTTTGAATCCAACAGCAGCAGCAATATCACCTGCTTCTACATAATCGATTGGATTTTGTTTATTAGCGTGCATCTGATAAAGGCGAGATATACGTTCCTTTTTGCCAGAGCGGGTATTCAAAATATAAGAACCAGCATCAAGACGACCAGAGTAAGCACGGAAGAATGCTAAACGACCTACATATGGGTCAGTAGCGATTTTGAATGCTAAAGCAGAAAATGGTTCTTTAACGTCAGGTCTGCGTAATTCTTCTTCTTCTGTTTCTGGATTGGTACCTTTAATGGCATCAACATCTAATGGGGAAGGAAGGAAAGCACATACTGCATCTAATACAGCTTGAACACCTTTATTTTTGAAAGAAGAACCGCACATAACTGGGATGATACTCATATCACAAACCGCAGCTCTAATTGCAGCACGAATTTCGTCATGCGAAATTGAGTTGGCGTCTTCAAAGAATTTCTCCATCAATGTAACGTCATATTCGGCAACTGCTTCAAGAAGTTGTTCACGACATTCAGCAACAGTGTCAACTAAGTCAGCAGGGATATCAATTACATTGTACGTCATCCCTTGATCATGCTCATTCCAAATGATAGCTTGATTCGTGATCAGGTCAACAACACCTTTGAAATCATCTTCAGCTCCAATAGGAACCTGAAGTGGAATAGCATTAGCACCAAGCATTTCACGCATTTGCGAAACTACACTAAAAAAGTCAGCGCCCTGGCGATCCATTTTGTTTACAAATGCAATACGTGGCACTTTGTAATTATCAGCCAAACGCCAGTTTGTCTCGGATTGTGGTTGTACACCGCTTGAAGCACAAAAAAGGAATACTAAACCATCTAGTACGCGAAGTGAACGGTTTACTTCAACTGTAAAGTCTACGTGACCTGGAGTGTCAATTACATTTACGTGAAAAGACTGATCTTTCCATTTCCAAGCTGTAGTGATTGCTGCAGAGGTAATAGTAATACCACGCTCCTGCTCTTGCTCCATCCAGTCGGTTGTTGCAGCTCCCTCATGAACTTCACCGATTTTGTGTGTCATACCGGTATAATAGAGTACACGCTCAGTAGTTGTGGTTTTACCTGCATCGATGTGAGCAGCGATGCCAATGTTTCTTGTGAATACGAGGTCTCTTGCCATGACGTTTTTCGTCTATTAAGACTTTATAATTTTATTGAATTAGTTATTGTATTATCGATTGCCAAAGTGTGCAAAAGCTCTGTTAGACTCAGCCATACGGTGAGTGTCTTCGCGTTTTTTCACGGCTGCCCCTTCACCTTTGGCTGCTGCAGTGATTTCAGCAAATAATTTATTAGCAAACCCTTTGCCACTGCGGGCGCGGGAATATTTTATCAACCACTTCATAGCGATTGACATACGACGGTCGGGTCTAATTTCAGTAGGAATTTGAAAAGTAGCACCACCAATACGGCGAGAGCGTACTTCAACTGTTGGCATTACATTGCGTAATGCTCTCTGGAACACCTCAATAGCGGGTTCATCAGACTTTTCTTCTACAATGTCCATAGCATCATAAAATACGCCAAAAGCAGTACTTTTTTTGCCATCATACATCATCATGTTAACAAATCGTGTAACGACTTGATCATTATAACGCGGATCTGGATCGATTGGCCGCGGTTTCGGTTTGTGTTTTCTCATTTTTTTCTGCGATTTAAGAAAGTTGTGTGAACAGCATTGAAAATTTTACAATAATCTTTGTTCACGCTTCAATTCCGTCTTTTTCGGAATTTACTTCAACGGTTTTTTAAAAAGTTTATTTATTTCTTTTTAGCTCCACCTTTACCAGCTGGGGCAGCAGCACCGCCTTTTCCTGCTTTCGGACGTTTGCTACCATATTTCGAACGAGATTTCTTACGATCGTTTACACCTGCAGTATCAAGAGCACCGCGAACAATAGTGTAACGTACACCGGGTAGATCTTTAACACGACCACCGCGCACCAATACGATTGAGTGCTCTTGTAAGTTGTGGCCCTCTCCGGGTATGTAAGCAATCACCTCGATACCGTTAGTCAAACGAACCTTAGCAACTTTACGAAGTGCAGAGTTTGGTTTTTTGGGTGTCGTGGTGTACACACGTGTGCACACGCCGCGTTTCTGCGGACAAGCATCCAAAGCCCTTGCTTTGCTTTTGGTAGTAATCAGTGTCCTACCGTTACGTACTAATTGGTTAATCGTTGGCATTACTAAATAATTTATTTTTCTGTTATCTTAAAGACATATTGAGTGCGAAATCCCATAAGGGGGTTTCAAAAGCGAATGCAAAGATACAACTATTATTAACTAAAAGAAGAACTTCTTATTTTTTTTCCTATTTTTTTGTTAATTTTTTTCTTTGGAGAAAGTTTCCTCTCTGCAAGAACCTATAATTATATCCTCTTTTCCAGTTAAAACTGCTTTGTTTATTACAGTTTCAGTATTTTCATTTCTGTAAGGACAATGCCTGCAATTACAATTGCAACAATATCCCCTATTCTTCAAATAAAATGCTGTAAAGACATATTTACCGTTTTCGATGTAAAAATCTCTGTCTTCTACAAGTGACATTGAATCGCTTTTCATTGTTTAAAAAATCGACAGTCTAGCTGTTGATTTAAATACTTTATGCTTCTTCGCTATCAAGTATGGCATCTAGTTGCTCAGCTTCGGCTTCTTCTTTTTCCTGTTGCTTTACAAAGTATTGATCATATATTTCTTTAAACTCTTTAACGCTTACAGATTTTTGTTCTTTGTTAAACTGTTCTTCTAGTTCTGCAAAAAG
>JBILRK010000237.1:0-4550 GCA_044372705.1 Saprospira sp.
ATTTTATGAATTTCACCTCTCCAACCACTTGCGGTAGCGCCATTTGAAGCAGGAATGTATTCAAGTGTAAATACTCTTGATTTGTAATTATGCGGTTTGGTATTTTCGCCGCCTGTAAAAGACCCCAATAACTCCCCATTGATTGAGTTGCCCGAATAGATGTTTAAAACAGCTCCGACAGGTAAATTAAATTCTGTAAAAAATAATTCCAGCGGATCGCCATCGCCAACAAAACTAGTAACAGTATATTCATTGGAAGTATTTCCCATTGAACCTCCGGCATCGTAGAAATGAGCGTTTTGGACATGAAATTCCCTGTTATTAGGATTCATAATGCATTCCGAAATCAGTCTGCCAGCTGATAGGGTGGAAGGGGCGTTTTGAGCATAAATCGAATAGGAAAGGGAAAGACAGAGGATAGAGAATAGAAGTTTATTCATAGAATTCGAGTTGGGTAAAATTATAATAATGTAAATCTAAGGTTATTATTTATTTAAAAAAACATAAAATGTTCTTTTTATTCGGTCTTTAATTTGGTAAAAACTTATGTAATATTATGAAAAACAGTTACTTGGTATGAAAATAAATTTGTTTTAATGACTTAATGAAAATTTAATACATCAAATAATATTTGAATGGAAACAGCGTTTTTTAAAAAAAATGAAAAATGTTGTAACGAAAACTTCTAAGCAGTATTATTAGAATAATAAGCAGAATAAAGATAGATGTCTGAATTGTAGGCAAACAAAAAAGAGAGACTGTTCAGAAAAGTCTATCATTTGTAAATCATAAAAAATAAGGACTATGAAAGTAAGGAAAATCATTGGCTGCTTGACTGCGGCCCTCATTTTTGTTGTATTTACTCAACAAACAAAAGCACAAAATCCTAATGCCGATCTTGTTAAGAATAGTAGGCCCAGTGGAGACATTTACAGAACTGACATTGCCGAAAGATTGCCGCTCGAATATCCGCATTTGGAAGAGAGAGATGTGTTGTGGGAGAAGAGAATCTGGCGCGAAATCGATGTCAGGGAATTGCAAAACCATCATTTTGCCTATGAAAAAAGACATTTTGTAACAATATTACTCGATGCCTTAAAAAATAATAAAATAAGTGCTTACAGTACTTCAAATGATGAATTTACTGAGGAACTCAGCTATAAGGACATTAGCAAAGTAATCAACACTTGTGATACCTCATTTGTGACCGATTCAGAAAGTGGATTAGTTACTGAAGTGCCATTTACAAATGAGTTCGATCCAAAGTCGATCCTTCGTTACAGAATCAAAGAAGTTGTTTATTTTGACTCTAAACTGAGTCGCATGAATCACAGAATTTTGGGGATTGCACCGATCATGAATCGTTACGACAATCAAAATAATTTAATTGGTGCAGTGCCTTTGTGCTGGTTTTATTACAATGACCTAAGAAATGTATTAGCGAAAGAGCCAATATTTAATTCAGCTTCAGATTCGAGAAGTCTAACTTGGGATGATGTATTTCAAATCAGGTATTATTCAAGTTTTATTACAAAGGAATCGAATCTCAAAGATGCAAGACTTCAGGATTTGTACTCAGGCATTAATATACTTTATGAGTCAGAAAAAATCCATGAAAATATAAGAAACAGAGAGGCCGATATGTTTTCAGAAGGCAATTAAGTTCAAATAAAGTATCTCATTTTTCCCGCAATTTAATGTTGCGGGATTTTTTTTTAATTTTTTTAAAAAAAATATCATCTCCATGTTCACAGTTTTAATTTTTAAAACATAAAGGCTTAGGCTGAGTAGTTTTATATATCCAGATAAAATAAACTCAATCTAATTAATCCCATGTTTGTGTATTCCTTTTTTGGAATACAGATGCCAGGCCCCACTGATTTGCATCTTACCTCTTCTAAAATAGGAGAGGTTTTTTTATTTGATATGAGCCTTGATTAAAATAAAGCACATTGAATTTTTATCTTTGAGCTCAATTTCAATTCCATATTTTTATGACAGCTGAAGAATTGCATATAAAAGGGCGGGAAGCAGGACAAAGTTCTAGTTATGAAGAGGCCATAGCCTTTTTTGAAAAAGCACATCAGGCCGATCCTGAGTGGCCTTATCCAATTTATGATCTTGCCTTTACCTATCTTCTTTTGCAGGATTGGGAGAAATCATTGCAATATTATATTCAATGTAATGAAATGGCAGACAATGGCTTTTATAGCGCTAAAACCGCATTGTGGACGCTTCAAAAAGAACAAATTGGTGAATACTCAAAAGGACTTTATCTGTTTTATGTACAACTTGAATGGATGGAGGAAACAGAGCGGATGGATAAATTGAGAAGCATATTGGCCAAATATCCCGATTATACACCTGCAATTAAAAGTCTGCAAAGTCTCATAAAAGACCCCGAAAGCAGACTGGAACTGATTGAAAAAGGTCTGGGCATGGAGTCGGATGACGAAACATATGGAATGCTCCTTGTAAACAAAGTATTATTGATGACTTTTTACGATAAGATGGCAGAAGCTAAACAGCTTTTAGAAAACTTTTTGCAATCGGATCGCAAAACATTGATGAGTAACAAAATTGCAGAATCGATTTTTGAGCAGTGGACTGCCATTTAATCCTTAGTTTATTAAATTATGTGCAGAATAGCAGGAATTTGGGATTTTAATTCGGGCTCAAGCCCCGAAATCTTGAACCGGATGCGCGACAGCCTGCATCATGGAGGCCCCGATAGTGCCGACAGCTATTCTTCTCCCAATACGCAATTGATATTGGGTCACCGTCGCCTTTCCATCATAGACCTGAGCGAAGCAGGGCGGCAACCGATGCACTTTGAGCATTATGTTGTGGTCTTCAATGGCGAGATTTATAATTATCGGGAAATAGCCAATGAATTATTGTCATTGGGTTGTACTTTCAAGACCGGTTCCGATACCGAAGTATTGCTTCAGGCTTTTAATAGATGGGGTAGGGAAGCGGTTTCAAAGTTCAGGGGAATGTTTGCCTTTGCACTTTGGGATGAAAAAAATAAAAAACTCTTACTTTGTCGAGACCGACTGGGCGTGAAACCACTGTACTGGTATTTTAAAGACGGACTTTTTATGTTCGCATCAGAAGTAAAGGCATTTCATCAACACCCTAGATTCGATAGAACAATTTCCACAGAGGCGGTTTCCTTGTACCTGCAACAGGGATATATACAGGCGCCTTTTTCCATTTATAAAAATCTGCATAAGCTGGAAGCCGGTTCTTTTCTCGAAGTTGACGAAAAGGCGGAGATTCAATTAAGTAAATACTGGGATGCAGCCGATGTTTATCAAAATACACAAACCCCGCAGGGAAATGAGACTGAATTGACAAATCAGCTCGAAAATCTGCTCAAAGATTCATTCCGTCTGAGAATGGTTGCTGATGTGCCTGTAGGTATGTTTTTGAGCGGTGGCATCGATTCCTCCACTGTTGCAGCAATTTTGCAGTCAGAATCCGAAAGAAAAATTAAAACTTTTACCATCGGTTTCGAACACGAAGAATATAATGAAGCCCAACATGCTAAGGCAATTGCAGCTCATTTGGGAACCGAGCATCACGAACTCTATTGCAGGGAAAAAGATTTTGAGGAAATACTAGATTTACTACCTGATATTTACGACGAGCCCTTTGGCGACAGTTCGGGAATACCCACTTATATCGTATCTAGAATGGCAAAAAGTGAAGTAAAGGTAAGCCTTTCGGCCGATGGGGGAGATGAGCTCTTTGGTGGTTACACCAAATACGAGGCGGTAAAAAATTATTATCCAAAAATTAAAAAAATACCCTATCCGCTCAGAAAATTGGCGGCAGGGATTTCTGGAGCTGTCAATCCGCTTTGGCTCGAAAAAAATGCAGCTCATTTGCCCATTCTAAAAAGGTATAAAAACATTGCTAATAAGTTTCCCAAACTCAGAAATGCACTGAAAGCCAAAGACCTGGATGACTTTTTCAATCGTTCATCCACCTATATTTCAAAAGAGGAACAACTGCGCTTGTTTCCGCATTACACTGAAAGATTTGAAACGGAGATTTTACCAAAGCAGGACAGACTCATCTCTTACCTTGGAATGATTGATCTGAAAACCTATCTCGAAGGCGATATCATGACAAAGGTTGACAGAGCGACGATGCAGCTGGCACTCGAGGGCAGAGAACCCATGCTTGACCATAAACTGGTGGAGTTTGCACTCAGCCTGCCCGATAATATGAAAATCAAGGGTAATGCCACAAAATATCTGCTTCGTCAGGTACTGTACCGTTATGTGCCCAAGGAACTAATCGAAAGACCAAAACAGGGCTTTTCCATCCCGATTCAACAATGGCTATTGGGCAGATTGAGGCCTGATTTGGAAAAAATGGCTGCAGATAAAATTTTTGCAGAGCGCTTCGGGCTTAATCAAAGCGAACTGCAAAAAATCATCAAAGGATTTCTAAGTCAAAAGAAATTTATCAACCCTCATTTTATCTGGTTTTTGTATGTGTTGTATCGTTGGAATGAACGATGGAGCTGATGGTCATTA
>JBILRK010000337.1:0-3646 GCA_044372705.1 Saprospira sp.
CGGTTAGAGCAGCTGACTCATAATCAGCGGGTCACAGGTTCGAGCCCTGTTGGGACCACCCTTTTAAAATCCAAACCCTTGTAAATCAATGATTTATGAGGGTTGTTTTTTGGGTAGGTGTAACAAATAGTTTTTGCTGGGTTGAGACCCAGGCCTCCATTACTAAATAAAATCTGAACTTAAATGCATCAGATCTTCTTCGAAAGCCCACGAAAGCTTTCGGGGTAACCTTCTGAAAGCAAATAGCCAAGGAGCCCTAAGCTAAAGCGTAGGGTAAACTTTATATCCTAAATTTATTTTTAATGAAGTGTCCACATTGGAACTGTCATCATTCATAACTGAATTTTTGGGGAACTAATCCAGCGATTGATAAGTTTAATGATTCAGTCTTGGTTGATGGCTTACCTTTAAAAAGTTATGGGCTTGAAAAAACCATAGTCGTTAAAATGAAAGCTATACTGAATACTTCTGAAAAATGGCATTTTTAGACTAAGTGTTTAAATTCAATGAAAATAAACAAATTTTAAAAAATATGAATAAATTAAAATGGTTAAAAACACAATTAGAGAATAATTCCAGAACCCCCCACCATTGTGAAATTAAATGGAAGGACCTTGATGAGTTATTCCAAAAAGCTGAAGAATTAGTACGCTCAAAAGGAATAACATTCCAGATTACAGAAGACCACCTAAAACTACTAAAACATTCCTACGTTGTGTGGTGGGGCGCGGAATATGGAGCACCGGCAATTGATCCCAAAAGACCTTATGGTGATTCCTCAGTAGAATCTGATATAGCCGAAATATTGGAATGGGCTGAAGAAGATAAAGAAAGAGCAGAAAATATCCACAGAGAAATGAAAACAGTACTTCAAATTATATTGGTTACACAAAAGTTTGAACCAGGTTTATATCATTTAGAAAATCCATATACAACAGATTGGGTAAAAATTTAATATTATACTAAACAATTAGCTGGAAAATACATAAAATGCAAAAAGCAGAATGCTTATTAAGCTAGAGGCATATTGACAATTCAATTATAAAAAATCTCAAAATAGCCCTAAATACTATCAGACTTGGTAAGATTAACTTGCTTAAGGTATTTCATGACATCTCTGATATATCCTAATTTTGGACAAAACGGCACTATCTTTGCGCTGCGCTACTAAAATAAGCTCAATAAAATTATGAGAATCATACTATTTACCGGCAAAGGAGGCGTGGGCAAAACTACCTCGGCTGCGGCTACAGCATTGCGCTGTGCACAGGAGGGTTACAAAACACTGGTAGTTTCAACCGATCCGGCACACAGCCTTTCCGATGCCTTGAATGTTGAACTGAAACCAGAACCAGTGCAGATAGCCGAAAATCTCTGGGGGCAGGAATTCGATGTCTATTATTCCATGAAAAAGCATTGGGACAATATGCGCAACCTCATGCTGACGATTTTTCGCTGGCGTGGTGTGAAAAATATTGTTGCTGAAGAATTGTCGGTATTACCGGGCATGGAAGAGGCTTCGGCCTTTTTGTGGATTGAGCAATATTATCGCGAAAAAACCTGGGATGTGCTCATCATCGATTCGGCACCAACGGGTGAAACCCTTACCCTGCTTTCCTTGCCACAGGTAATGCAATCATGGATTAATAAAGCCCTGCCAAAACTGGCCATTAAAACAGTTGGTTCCATCATTCGAAAAACCAGCGGCGTGCCTATCGACAAGGGTTTTGAAGAATTGGACAAACTCTTCACCAAGCTCGAAAATGTACAGAAAATCATGCTCGACCCTAGCGTCTGTTCTATTCGAATCGTGGCAAATCCCGAACGTATGGTCATTCAGGAGGCCAAAAGGGCCTATACCTATCTGCAGCTCTATGGTTATAATGTTGACGCTATCATTGTGAATAGAATTTTACCCGAGGAAATGGGTGGAGCTGGTTCGGTTTTCGAAAAATATATAAAATCTCAGGCTGAATACCTGCAGGAAATTGATGAGAGCTTTTCTCCCCTACCCATTTTCAAGGTGCAGCATGTGGGGCAGGAAGTTTTTGGCCTGGAGCTTTTGGATAAAATTGGCCGCAGTATCTATGGCGAGCTAGATCCTAAGAAAATCTTCCACCGCGAGAGCCCCTTTGCGGTAATAGAAGAAAAGCATCATTATGTCATTTCCATGCACCTGCCCTTTATTGGTTCATCCGACTTTAAACTGAATAAATATGGCGATGAACTTGTCATCAACCTGGGTGGCCGCCGAAAATCAGTTTTCCTGCCACGCTTTGCCAATTATCTGGAATTGGATGGTCATGAGTTTAAGGATAATTGGTTGAAGGTGAGGTTGAGGAAGAGTTGAGAAAGTGTTCCGAAAGAGATTAAATGCCTCGCCTAAAAATTAAAATGTCTACAAAAACAATAAGCTTTTGCAGACATTTTTGAATAAGATTTCACTCTTACAGTTTAATCTATTCTCTTGTAAACTATTTTAGTTATTTCTCCTTCAATTTCTACCTCGACAACTAGTTTATCATTATCAATTGAAATTATTTTTACTGCAGATGGTTTTGATGATTTATCATCTGTTATTATCAATTCACTATCTATGATTTCATATTCGCCAGTTCCACTTTCAATGATTTGATCATCTTCGTAAATTACAGCAGAAAAGCGTCCTCCATTTTTAAAAATAAATTTAACTATTCTGTCTTGCATAGATGCTTCCCAAGTACCTAATATTAGTTCATCTTCACTTAATTTTTTCTTTTTTTTCTTTTTTGGCTTATCTTCATCATCCTCATTAGATTCATCAGAAGCAATCTCCTCAGTTTTTGAGTTATTAGATGAACTGCCACATGATGTAAATGACAAAAAAGCTAAAAAAAAGCTTAGATAAATTATAGAAAAATATTTCATGACATCGTATTATTTTTCCCTACTCTTCTGGCTTTTCAGGATTCCGCCCCCCGTTCAACCTAACGGGGTAGGTCGTTTTTTTAAGTGATCTCTGCTCCACTTGTTTGTACTTACAAAAATATAAAAAAATCATAATATTCATTTTTTAAGCGTATTATTTTTTAGAGTTGATAGAAATTTTATATCATCCAAAAGACATGGCAAAATTCCAAATCATCAAATTCGCATATCGTATCATTCCGATAGAAATCTGAACATAACATTTGTTACAAAAAGCAAAGCCCCTCTGCAATCACAGAAGGGCTTTGTTGTATCTTTTAATAACGTTTTAATCAAAAAGTAGGTCGCTGTCCTTTTTTCCGGCAACGATTTCGCGCATACGCTTGAGGCAAAGCGATTTTCTTTTTCTCACAACCCTTTCATCGCTGTAATTCATCTCTTCAACAACTGCATCATTGGAGTAATTATGAATAAAGATAAGCGTAAGCAAGGTTTTGCAGGGCTCTCCAATTTCATCGAGCAGTTTTTTCACCAGGTCGCGCTGATAATCGTTTTGGTATTCATCGAGAATATTGGTATCGACCTTTTCGTTGATTTGGGCACTAAAAGCTGCATCATCAATATCAACATGTTTGTTGTGCTTATCGCGAAATTTTTCCCTGAAAAGGTTTTTGCCGATGGAATATAGATAAGTTTTTACTGAGCTTGTAAGTTCAACAAGCTTTGCATCCTTGACATT
>JBILRK010000238.1:0-4535 GCA_044372705.1 Saprospira sp.
GCGCAAAAGCGCTGTAAGCTACTGCCAAACCGGCATTTCCTCCCGATGCAATGATAAATTTACGGGTGCCTTTTTCGGCAAGTCTGCTGCAAAGTAATCCCACACCACGCAATTTGAAAGATGCAGAAGGCTGCAGCGCTTCCATCTTGTAATAAATTGTTCTCTTTTTACTGCTATGTCTGAACGACCGATAAAGCGGCGTTTTGATGTGAAGATTATTCATAACTAGGCTTTGGTTTTCGGTCTGCCTGATTGTTGGGCATCCCATTTACTGCTTCTTTCTATTCGGTCGATATTGCCATATCTTTGAATGGGCGTTGTAAGTACATTTCGGCTTCCTTTGACCCAATGCACATTGATATTAAGCTGAGCAGTTAGCTGTTGAACAATTTTAAACTCGCTTAAAAAAATGGATGCTATTACACGCAGCGCAGTATAGAAGGGTATTGCAACCACCATTCCCACCATTCCGGCCATTTTTGATCCCACCACAATTACAACAAAAATTTCAACCGGATGAGCTTTTACACTTTTTGAAAATATAAATGGTTGAAGCAAGAGATTATCGAGCGCCTGCATGCTGAAGAAAATAACAATTACTTTGACTAAGAGCGGTACTGTCTGAACATAAAAATCGAAATCTAAAGAAGAACAGATGGTGACAATGAGCCCAAAAGCCATCCCTATAAATGGCCCGATGTAAGGAATTACATTTACCACAGCACCAAAAAAGGCAATTAACAAGGCATTGGGTACTCCAACAACGGTTAGCAGCAACCAAAGAAAAAGTGTAAGTATGGAAATCTGTGCTAAAATACCTTCGAAATACCTGACGAGCATTTTTTTGATCATGTACAATGCCCGGTCAATTTTATCGCCTTGTTTTTCGGGAAATGGCGCTTTTACAACTTTAGCAAACATACCTTCCTCTTGTAAAAAGAAAAAAGCAATGAATAGGACAGAGGTTATCAGTACAAATAAATTTCCAACAATAGAGATAAAGGTTGAAAAAGTACTGCGAAGAAAAGTAGAAGGATTGAAATAGCTGAAAATCTGTTTTTGAATGCGTTCCATAGGGCTGTCGAATGGCATTACAATGGCGGAAGAATCGGCAATGGGTAAGGCCTGTGGATTCTCTTTTTCAGGATTTTCAACACTTATTGTCAGTTGTATATTGGTTCTGGTACTGGTATCTCCACTTTTTTTGATCAGAGAGTCTATTTGGATAGTTTTTACTAAGATATTCGTCTCATTAAGAGGAATATTTAGCTTTATTTCATTGCTGTCAATACTGTTAGATAGGCTGTCTTTTTTAGTCTGTGCTGAATCGGCAGCAGTAGGAATATGCTCAACCAGGCCAGCTTCATCGAGTCTTTTGTACAGATGATTTATTGGCTCCTCCAATCCTGCAATTACCTGAGCATAGTTGACTTTTGCCAGATTATTTCCCTGTTGAATGATGACTGGCACAAAAAGAGAAATAAATAGTGCAAAAAGGAGCATAAAAAATAGCAGAGTAAAGGATGCCCTTATGGGTGCAGATAGCTTTTTTTTGCCAATTTTAATCCTGGCCAGGACATTCATGACTGGCGAACCCAGAAGTGAAACAACCCAAGCTAGTAAAATCCAAATGAGAATATCGCTGAAATAATAGACGATAGCCCCTATGGCTCCCAAGCCCAAGGCCCAATATAAATATTGTCGGTATTGACTCATTTTTTAATTTAAATTAATGGAAGGCTAATCATTTAAGATTGAATTGAAATACGCCAATTCCCTTTCGAAATTGATAAAAGAGGCCTGTTTTTTAATCGCCTCGATCTTATTTAACTGAGCATTTGCAAATTTACGACTGTTTTCCGAATTTGGATTAAAAAGCCGGTGATTCATAGCCTCATTTATTGACGACAAGTCATTTCTTAACTTATTTTCTTCGGCCGAAAGGCAGCTTGTTTCGAATTTTTCCCATATATAATCTATGGCCTGATTGCTGGGATGTGTCATGTCCGTTGCATAAAAGCGATAGTCCCGCAGGTCGTCCATCAGCATCTCATAAGCAGGGAAATAATACATGTTTTTGAAAGTTGAGCAGAGTTCTTCGGCTGCGAGCAGCAGGGTGGCTTTGCTGAGCTGATTTTCGTGCAGCCCGTCTTTCAGATGTCTTATTGGGCTTATGCTGAGGATAATTTGTAAATCGGGATTCGCAGAACATAAAATTTCCAAAGGTTTCTTCAGTTCAGCTATCGTTTCTTCAACAGACAGTCTTTTTCGGTCAAATTTATCGGCCGGCAGCTTGTGACAATTGTTGACGACAAGCGAATTTTCCTTTAGCTTAAAAATCCAGGCTGTACCCAACGTGAGTATCAAAAAGTTCGTTTTTCTGATTGAATTGGCTGCTTTTTCGAGTCGATTGTTCATTTTATGGAGTGCTCTATCGGGACTCAGATCAGAAAAATCGCTGTGGTGTAAGAAGCTATGCCAGCTATCGTTGTATTCAAAAAGCGCTGATAATTCAATTGCTTTGCCCGAAATAATATGGTTCAATCCTTGGGCAATAGAGGCAGGGTTGTATTGAATGCCGAATGGATTGATATCGATATCGTATTTCAAAGCAGAGAGTCTATTGCCGATATTCTCGGTAAAGCATGAGCCAAAAGCCATGATTTTATCTTGATAGTCAATTGGCAGATTTACTGTG
Organism: Saprospira sp.; assembly: GCA_044372705.1. GTDB lineage: Bacteria > Bacteroidota > Bacteroidia > Chitinophagales > Saprospiraceae > Saprospira. The sequence goes on from JBILRK010000238.1 coordinate 2,699, forward strand.
CTGCAAATTATTTCTGTTCGAAATTTCATTCGGGAATCAGATTTAATGAAAATTATATAGCAGATAGAAAAGGCTTTATTTCGAATGTCAATGCACTACAATTTCTACAATAAGTTTTTCTATCTTTGCGCTAAATTATTAAAGGTTAAAATTACAATTAGGAACTATGAAATTCACCAATAAACTGCTTTTTATTTTTATCATATGCACAATTTTAAAAGCAGAAGCACAAATCGATTTTAAATTTGGTTTCAGGGCTGGGGCTACACTCTCACAGATGTTCGGACCAAAAGAGACTGATGCAGCTGGTGCAAGTTTGGAATCTTACAAAATGACTGCCCGTATCTGTGTAGGAGGTACTTTTGCAATGCCCATAAATGATTATGTTGGCTTGGGAGCTGAGGTGCTTTTTAGTCAAAAGGGTGCTCTTCACCGTTTTGAGGCCGATAATTCATACCTAAGACTCGATGGTACGGTTTCTAATATGAATGCTTCTCAGACCTTTACCGGGAATAAAAGAATCCGCAGTGTGAATATTACGAATGGTTATGTAGAGATTCCTGTCACATTTTATGCCTTTGCCATCAAAGACCGACTGATGTTCGACTTTGGACCAAGTATTTCTTTTTTAGTTTCATCGCGTTCATTGGGCATTCTTAAATATGGGGTAATTGACCCTGTTAATCCCGACCCAGCCGATTTTCTCGAAATAGAACTCGACCTTCGCGGAACGGATGATGCAGGCGCATTGGCGGACCGTGCGGTGGATAAAACCGGAAAATTAGACCAGACAACGATTGTTTATCCCTCCAGAATTGGGTCTTATTACAATTTTAATGAAAAGAAAGGCGGTCTTTTTAATTCGATCGACTACGGACTTAACTTTGGTGCTTCGCTCTTCTTTACCAAAGGTTTACGCGTCGGAACCCGTGTTTACTATGGACTTGCAGATGTGACCAATAACAAATATGATGTTCAGCAAAGTTCATTGGATAGCAATAAGGAATTTATTTTCCGAAAAGACCGCGATACAAATTTTGGCGTACAGATGTTTATAGCACTTCAATTTTAATTGTTGTCCCCAAAAACTCTTCCCATGTTCGAAAAGATTAAAAAAGTGATTCAAGAGGATCTTCAGCGACGATACGAACAGCTGGAAGAGCGATTTTTGATTTTTGAACAAAACCTCTATGGTCGCCTCTCTGATAGGTTGGAAAATCTTGAAAATCAACTCGATCAAATAAGTGAGATCCTGAGACAAAATATCACGCGAAATAAAGCTGAAGCTGCAGCAAACCTTCAAACTGAAACGCAAAAAACAAAGAAAGAGCCCAAAGGCAATAAAAATACAGCCACTAAGGAAGAAAACATTCAGTCCGATGATTTACAGAAATTAGCTGGATTGGGAAGCATGATGGAGAAAAAGCTACATGCCGAAGGAGTGTACAATTTTAGACAATTGGCTAATCTGACTGATACAGAACTTGAAAAATTAAATGCCAAAATTCCCGGCATGAAAATCAGATACGAACGCTATGAGTGGAGGAAGGAAGCAAGGGAGTTGATTTGAAAATTAAGATCTATGCTCTCGAGTTGAAATTTCAATTTCTACCTTCATTTTTCAAATTTCTACCTTCAAATTTCTAAATTGTTATGAAAATAGTCATCATAGGTACAGCACATCCCCTGCGTGGTGGACTTGCAGCATATAACGAGCGACTTGCCTATGCTTTTCAGGAAGCGGGTGAGGAGGTGGAAATTTATAGCTTCAGCTTGCAGTATCCAGGTTTCCTTTTTCCAGGAAAAACGCAATACACCGATGAACCGGCACCGAAGG
>JBILRK010000239.1:0-4523 GCA_044372705.1 Saprospira sp.
ACAAATTCTGATTTAAGTGCCATTGAGCCAAACCCTTCAATTTTGCAGTCGATGTTATGGTCCCCATCAGAAAGGCGAATGTTTTTTACTTTTGTTCCAGCTTTAACGGGCTTGGGTGCGCCTTTTACCTGAAGGTCTTTAATAACGATCACTGAGTCTCCGTTTTGCAGTTCATTGCCGTTAGAATCCAATACTTTCAGTACCTTATCGGCCAGTTCGGCATCAATTTCCGCCTGATCCCATTCGTGAAAACATTCGGGACAGACAAGCATATTATCGCTTTCGTAAGTAAACTCGCATTTGCATTTTGGACAGGGCGGAAGTGTTGACATAGACTTTTTGATTTATTTATAAATGCAAATATAAATATAATTTATTACAAAAATTAAACGCTTTTATAAAAGCAAAAGCCGCACTCTAAATCGAATGCGGCTTCTTTATTTTAAGCTCAAAAAAACTTAATCCCAAAAAAGAAACAACCTATACATTGATCTTCGAAGGGCATACATAATCCGTTTTTTCAAGTTTTGTTTCTTTTAAAGACTTGTAACCTCCTGCAATATCAATCAAGTTTTTAAACCCGTTTGCATGTAACAGGGATGCTGCAACCATTGAGCGATAACCACCGGCGCAGTGAATATAATAGGTAGCATTTGTATCAAGGCTATCCATTGTGCTGCTTAAATCCCCCAAGGGATAATTTTGAGCATTTAAAAGATGTTCAGACAAATATTCACCAACATTTCTGACGTCGAGCACCTGAAGATTTTTATCAGCATTTACAACTGTTTCAAATTCGGTAGCGGATATAGATTTAATAGTATCCACTACTTTTCCTTCATTTTTCCAATTTTCAACGCCACCTTTTAAGAAACCTACCACATTGTCATAACCAACACGGGCAAGTCTGATTACAGCTTCACGCTCATCGCCTTCACTCACAACCAGTAAAATTGGACGTCTGATATTTGTAATAAGGGCTCCAACCCAGGGTGCAAAACTACCACGTAATCCAATGTTCAATGAACCTGGTACAAATCCTTTTGCAAAACTTTGAGCGTCGCGCACATCTAAAACAAGCGTGCCATTGGCTTTTTCTGCTTCAAATTCGGCTGGATTCAATGCTTTAAGGCCTTGCATAAGTACCTTGTCGATGGAGCTATAGCCTTTTTTGTTCATCATTACGTTTTCAGGAAAATATTGCGGAGGCGTTGCAAGTCCCTCAGTAACTTTTCCGATAAATTCAGCTTTTTCCATTGGTTGCAGCGCATAATTGAACTGTTTTTGATTTCCCAATGTGGCAAAAGTCTCAGAGCTTAGATTTTTTCCGCAGGCAGAACCGGCTCCGTGAGCAGGATATACAATGACATCATCGGCCAATGGTAAAATTTTATTATGGAGGGAATCATAGAGCATACCTGCCAAATCTTCCATGGTGATGTTCGACTTCACTGCAAGGTCGGGGCGTCCAACATCGCCAATGAACAAAGTGTCGCCAGTAAAAATGGCAATATCTTTACCATTTTCATCGCTGAGCAGGTAACAGGTTGACTCGAGTGTATGCCCGGGTGTATGTAATACTTTTAGGGTTAGTTTACCCAATTTAAGCACTTCTCCATCAACTGCGCTGTGAATATCATATTCCGTCACTGCGTTTGGACCAAAAACAATTGTAGCGCCTGTTTTATTTGCCAAATCAACATGTCCCGAAACAAAATCTGCATGAAAATGCGTTTCGAAAATATATTTAATTTCAGCCCCATTTTTCCTGGCCATTTCAATGTAAGGATCCGTTTCGCGAAGAGGGTCGATAATAGCAACCTGACCTTCGGATTCAATATAATATGCACCTTGAGCAAGGCAACCTGTATAGATTTGTTCGATTTTCATGAATAAAATCTTTTGTTATTGGTTAAATAATTTCATTTGACAATACAAAAATAGCGCAATTTGATCTTAAGATGGGTGACAAACATCACATCGGGATTTTTTTTCTGATATTTTACGATGTTTTGAGTTCCTCAATATCAAAACCAGCATCTTCAACAGCCGAAATAATTTTGTTAATATCGACAATTTCTCCCTCGACAGATAAAATTTTATTAGGCACAGAAGTATCTACAGCCCATTTTATGCCTTCAATTTCATTGAGGAATGAGCTTACCGATTTCACGCAGTTTGCGCAATTAATATTGGTCTTAAATTTTATTTGCATGATTAAAATCAATTACTGATTAAAATATTTTTACGGATTCTTTGTGCCCCTTGATTCAGTTCAAAGAGGTAGTAGCCTTCTTCAAGGTGATCTAAATTAAAACTCAGCTGGTGCTTTCCAGGCTTCAATGGCAACCTTTGTTGGAAAACCTGATTTCTTTGACTATCTAAGATTTCAATATGCGTGGTCTCATCCTGAAAAAGTTCTACCGCTGTATTCAAAATTGCAATATTCTTATTTATTTCGATGGTTTCCATGTTATTATCGCTACTTGGAAGTCTGGCATCTATCTCCGCCTCTGCACGTTCATTACCACTGGCATCCATTGCAATAATTCTATAAAATAGTTTAGCAGATTTTATACCGGGATTATCTTCGAATGCATAGAGATTAGGCTTGATACCATTTTGGCCTTGTCCCTGAGCCTCTGCCAAGGTTTTCCAAATTAGGCGATTTTTCGATGACAGAATACGGTATTTGATATCTTTTTCCTCATGAATAGTCTGCCAGGTTAACTCTATCGTTCCGTCGCTCATTAGCTCGGCTTTGGGTTGCTGAATTTCTGTCAGGAGGATTTTAGGCAAGGCCTTGAAATTATTTTTAAAGCGATTTGAAATGCTTAAATAATCAAGTCCGCCAGGTTTCCAAAATATAAGATTTGAGGCTATATCAAATCTGTTAATATCATTGTGTTTAAAATCGAAATTAGATTCTGCTGTTTTGATAGTTCTAATTTCAATTCTGCCTAGTTCAATGACTAGCCAATGAAAGTGATGTATGCTTTCGGAAGCAAAGGTTAGTGAAGCTTTAGATGCTTCCGCTCTCAATGTTGATGCCCAACCATTCACACCCATATATACAGTGCCTGAAGTTTCATCCACTTTGAATCCATCAATATTTCCACGCTCATTATTGGTTTTTAAGGGAAAACTGTAACTGGCATAAACTGAGTCGCTTTCGACTGCAAGCTGAACGCCATATTTATCGAAAAGTCCGCCCCAATTCTTGCGCAAATCTGACTGATCTGGTAGTTTCTTGCTATTATTCCTGATACTATGATGATAAAAAGCAATTCGCCAGCCAGATTGTTGATTTTGTGATAAATCTCTTTCCAACCAATCTCTTTGTGTACCATTCGCTGGGATATTGCTATTGAGCAGATAAATTCTGAGTAATCCCTGAGAAAAACTGAGACTCTGATAAAGATCCGGATTTTTTGTATCGAAGAGTGTTTCGAGCGTTGAGTTTGATTTTTCTAAACTTCCTCTGTTTACCAATAGTGCTGTAATTCTACCATCTTCAGCAATAGATTCTGCCCAATCATCCAACCATTCTTTCCATTCTGCATCACTGTCATTTTCCGTCATATTTCCATTGAAAATAACAAAATGTGGTCTCAGTGCAGCAACAGCGGCATTGGCTTTTTTTCTGATTTCACGATCAGCATTTGAACCTGCACCTACAATAACTGATAATTTAGTATTAGCATCATCGGGCAAAGTTCTGAATGAGTAACGACGACTCAGCCCCTCAGAGTCTTTAATAATAAAATAGTAGATAGTATTGGGCATTAGGTTTGTCAATCGTACAAATTGTGTATTCATGCCTTTTACCGACATTGACTTCACAGGGGTGATCTTACGCTGATAAAGCGCTGCCTTGTTTCCGTAGTCATCGCTCCCAAAAAGCAATTCAGGATTAGTACCGCTGCTTTGATCCCATGCTATAGATATTGAAGTAGATGGGTCCTCTCTGATGACACAACGAATCCGTTCAGCTTTGGCAAAAAGATGATTGAAACTACCAAGCAAAAATATAATAAAAAGCAGCGTTCTCATTGTTCCGATATTGAAAATTTATGCAAAGATACGGAATTAGCTGAAAGTTTGAAAGTGAAAAGATTGAAAGTAAAATGAGGGGACGGGTAAAAGTAAATAGCAGCTATTTTTGTGGGCCCTAATCTGTAGTATGGAACAATAAAATTGAACGGATTAAATTTTTACTAAGCGCTGTACCTCTTAATAATAGTCATCATAAATAAAGGAAAAACCACCGTTGGGCTTTGCGTTTTGTTTGAAATAATGTAAAAAAGATGTGGCAGATTTTAGAAAAAAAGTGCTTGCTTTTACGGTCATGGATATAAAAAAATCCGATATCAACTTAGACATCGGATTTAAAACATTTTATATCATATTTTTATGCACAGTAGTGCTCAATGGCATTTTTCAGGTTGGCGGCAATCATCTCTGGGCTTTTACCTTCAATGTGGTGACGCTCGAGAAAATGCACCAGTTTGCCTTCTTTGAAA
>JBILRK010000004.1:0-16530 GCA_044372705.1 Saprospira sp.
AAACAAGAAAAAGAAAATAACGGTGACGCCAGAGATTCCGGCATATTTTCAACAGAAATTGGAGCAAGAACCCATAGCCAAATTGACTTTTGAAAAATTCAGTAATTCCTGTAAGCGGGAATATATAGATTGGATCGAGGATGCAAAAACCGAGAAAACCAGAGACAAGAGAATGCAGGAAGCTATAGAAATGCTAAGAGCAGGTAAACAAAGGAACTGGAAATATCAGCAATAAATCCAAGGCCCTCGTCTCTGTTGAGCAGCTCAATTATTTTCCGGCAAATCAATCGGCTTTACTGAATTCAATTTGAAGAAGAAATCCTAAAATTTTTACCATCGCTTCGGTGTCCAGGCCGCAATATTCAGACAATTGTTTTCTCAGCAATTCAAAGCTATAATTTTCTCCCAAAGTATCTGTAAGAAAGCGATGCCAAAGAATGGAAGCCATCATTCCATCCCCCACATCCAGCAGGTCGTAGGCCGGCTCTTCGGGCAATAATACAGGGAAAACCTTTTTGAGCGATGATTTGCCTTTGAAATCGGGATGTAGGTAATAGCCTCCGTCTTGATTAAAAACCCGCTCCATGTCTATTATTCTACTGTTGATGTTAAACAAAACATCAGCGTACTCTGGGAAAAGAGAAGCCATTTCTTTATGCCGGGCTTTTTCGAAGCTATCGTGCCAAACCAGAATGCTGCCATTATCGTTTTGGATATTGGAAATCAAACTTTTGAGAAGACTTAAAACAGGATAGGCCTTAGATTCCGGGATAAATTCAAAATGTTCTGCCTCTGCGCCGGCATGTGCAATTTTATGCAAGCTGTACTGAAAAACAACATGCTGAAAGGGCTTTGAATTGGGATATACCGGTATGTTGGAAGTGACTGCTTCGTAATCCAAAAAGTAAATGGGGTAATGTAATCGATTCATCCATTGTTCCAATGCATCGAGTCTGACAAGGGGGGCAGTTTCATTTTCTTTTAGGACCTCCTCAATCTTATTTTCGACAATTTCTTTGCTTTTAAAACGCAGGAGGGCCATGCAGTCTCTTGCATTGCAGTGGTGATGATTCGGATAGAGTTCAAATTCCTTTTTCGAAGCGAACTCAAGTGCTTCTTGTAGCTTTTGCTCTACTTTGGGTAAGAGTTTATTTACTTTTTGAGTGAGGTCAATGATATTGAGTAGTTTTTCGGCATCAATTTCACCTTCATTTCTATGATAATCGGGATTGATACAAATGGCAAAAACCCTGCCTGGGTTGTGTCCTGCCTCTTTTATGGCCATTTTTAGAAAGGCCAAATCCCAAAGCCTGTGAGATTTGAATCCTCTGGAATTATACACCTCGTAAATGTCTATTTGGCCACTTTTTAAATGAGTAGCACAAATGTCAATTTTAACTTTTATAAAATCGCTTTCTATTTCTTTTTGCTGTTCACAACGGAGGTCTGCTCTTTTGCTTAATAGCTTGAATGCAAACTGCTCGATTTGTTTTTTTTGTTCAACAAAAAAATCCTGCATCATGTCACGAGTAGAAAATCCATGCTCAGTTTCATTCATTCTGAACCAAAATCGGTCCCTGCATTGGCTATATTCCTTAAACAGGAATTTATTCAATTTCTGCATTGTCAAATCTTTGTTTTTGAGGATGATTTGATGCTTTTTCTTGCTTTTTCAGCCTCGTAAAATTTGTTTACAAGCAGGTAAAAACGATGTAAGGTTTCAGCGGACATCTCTATGTAATTATTTGATAATTTTGATTTTAACTCAAGATAAGCAGAAAAAATATCCCTGATAATATTTTCTTTAATATCGGTTCTTTTTATGGCTATTTGAACTTTATTATCATCGGCTAAATCATCATCACTAAGGTGTACGCCATATCTACGCCGTAAGTGAGACCTGAAAAGCTGCATAATTTTTTCAAATATCACCTTATGATTTTGTTGTTGGAAATAAAGTCGACCAATTGTTTTGACAAATTCCATTGAGTTGTTTCTGTTAGGCTCTACAATCGGAATCTGTTGTTGTCTTCTTTTGGCGGCAAAAAGTGCATATAAAATAGCCATTGCTACCAATATCAGCCATGAAAAAGTCAGTGCCGGTTGAGCAAAAATATACTCTAAAGGAGTTTTAGGTTTAGAAGCAGTATTTATATTTGATGAGGGGGACTCCTTTGGTCCGTAAGTACTTCCGTGGTCCCAAAACCATTTCTTTGCATTAAAATGAGACAGAAAAGCATTTAGGTGTTCAAAACCGGAAAGATTATTTTTACTAAGGTATAAATTTGTAAAAAGCAGAGGATTGCAATGCCAATAGAAATGACCATTACCAATTCTGAAGCCAATAAAATTGGTAAAATGCTTGTCAGTACTTTCGTTCAGAATAAAACTTCCATAGGAATGACTAGAATTCTTGGGGTATTCTGGAAAATGTGACCAATAATATTCTGAACTGTCATTACTGCCCGATTTGAAACTAAAGGGAAATTTTTTCGATTGGTGTTCTTCTTTTGAAAAGCTGCTAATAATTTTTTCGGATTGGATGGAATTGAACCAAAGCAGGTCGCTACTTGCAGAATATTCTTTTAGTAGTAATAGCACAGAGTCGGGAAGCGATTCTGAGATAAATATCAATTCCCCACCTTTTTCGGCAAATTTGAAAAGTGATTCAACGATTTTATCGTTATAAAATGGTTGTTGTCCTACAAATATATAAGCCGAACCCTCGGCATTGACAGTGTCAAGTATGGCTGCATTGCTGCCTTTTTCAATTCGCTCCCAAGAATAAGTTTCGCTCAATAACTCCTGTAAAATGGAGAAATCATAGGGCTCTTTTTTGTCTTGATTCAAGGTGGGAGACCAGTTAAATTTATTTTTCTGCTGTCCTCCTGATAGGAAGTAAAGCAAAGCAGTTCCAACTAATACTGCAGAGATAATGATAAAAATAGTGCTATTTTTCATTGCTCTTTGCTTTGTCATTAGCGGAAATCAGCCTTTGCAGTTCTTCAAATTCCGGTCTTGATTTTTCGAAAGCCTGGTAATCGAAGGAAAAAACTTCGTTGAACCAGACAAATTCATAAATACGGGTACAATGTTCAAATGCTGGATAAAGGGCATTCTTTCGCATTTCGGCCAAATATTCGCCATTTGTTTTTTCTCTTCGCCATCTAATAAAATCGTTGAAAGACAGACTTTTGATGATATTGAGATAAAGTAGTCTGATAGCAAGGCGATAGTCATTTTCGCTAAGTGCCTGTTTTAAAAAGGGATCAATATCAACTTCGGACAAGTTTGCTTCCAAATTTTCAAGTGTGTACACTTTCTCGCGTACAATATTTTTATTGTTCCAGAACTGTCCGTTTCTGATGATTCGGTATCCAATATAAATTAGTGCAATAATTACCAAAGCAAAAAGAGCATAGCTGACTAGATTATTAGATTGACCATTCTCTGCTTTTTCTGCTTTCTGAATGGGCTCTATTTTAATTTCATTGTTGGTCGGTTTTTCTTTTTTAGGAGCCTTTTGGATGGAGCTGTAATCGTACTTTTCGGCAATTTTCTCCCATTTCTTTTGGTCAATTTTGGGACTATTATTTAAATCCTGAGCCAATCCATTTTGTAGATGAAAGCAGAGAATGAAAAGTGAGCAAATAAGCGGACAACTTTTAATTATGTTTTGCAGCAATTTCTTCATAAGGATTCCAAAATTTCTTCTTTTTCCATGCCATAGCTTTTTTTACCTTGACCTACTTTTTCGAATTGTTCATAAAGTTCAATAGCTTCCTCATTTTCACGGAAACTGAACTGCGCAATACTAATGGCAGAAAATACCAATGGAAATAATAAACAGGTTGAAAAAATTTGTACAAAAAGTATGAAGAATTTCGACAAATCAGCCGCGCTGTTTTCATCGAGAGGGATTAGAGCGGAACTGAAATTTAGCAGAATGCCCAGCAGTGGGGCAGAAGTGAAAAATAAGAATATGCTGCACAAAAGCAACATAAGCAGATAGCTGCCCATCAGACCTGCCCAATTTGAGCGAATAAGTTGCATGGTTTTGATAAATCCATTAAAGAGATTTTTTCCTTCATTGAAATTGACCGATAACCAAAGAATTAAAACAGGAAAAATAAATATAAATGAAATGAAGACAAAACCCTCGTTATTGTTTAAGATGAGCAGGCTGTTGATGAAACCGCAAATTACAATTGTTGAAACTGCAGACTGTAGATAGTAAGCAAAATTTCGAGCCTTATAAGCTCCTAATTTTGATATAAAAAGTAGCGTCATGTAAGACATAGCCGACATTGCCAATACATTGGCCAGCCAGTGTAAGTTAAATCTCTGAGGGCAGATGAGTTGAATACTATTATAAGCTATGGTAAAAAAAGATTCGAAAAACAGGAAAGCATCATTGTTCTGCTGTAAATTAAAATCTCTTTCAAAAAACGGAATAAAGGTATAGTAACTGAGTGCTAAAAGGGCTGCTAAAAGCCCCAGATATTTTATTTTCGTTCTGTAAAAAATGAAACTGTCTCTTAATATCTGACTGCTGTTTTTTATTTTAAAAAGGGCAATTTCTGTTTTTTTAACCGCTGGAATTTCTACTTCCCTGAGATTTGCCGTGAAGCCTCTTCGAGCTTTTAACCAGGGATATATCACAAAGTATCCTATCATAAATGCGAAGGAAACCAATATAAGTATTGCCCTAACTAAGTAGGAACTGTCGCTATAACGGGTAATAAAACTCTCGATAAATCCGGCCATAATAATCAGAGGGGCTATGCTCAGGTAAATTTGCAATGCCCTGCGTGCCGATAACTGAAGTCCCTGAAGCCGGCTATAAGTGCCCGGAAAAAGAAGCCCCCTTCCCAAGTGGATCCCTGCTGCTCCGGCTATCACTATCGAAGAAATCTCAATAGCGCCATGCAGCCAGATTGTAAGCAAAGAATCCCAGTAAACGCCATGCTGAAAGAAGAGATATTGAAATGCTCCAACCATTATACCATTTGAAATCAGGATAAAAATGGTTCCAACTCCGAACAAAAGTCCTAGAATAAAAGTAAAAAAAGCAACCCTCAGGTTATTGAAAGTTATTTGCATAAACATACTTGTCTGATCGGGGTCCTGATATACAGACATTGGGTTGCCTTTTTCAATATTTTTCAAAGTCATATCAACATAGCCATCGCCAAGAATAGATCTGCAAAACTCAGGGTCCATCATAGAAGAAAACACACCAATGCTGATAGATAGAATGAAAATGAGAAAACTGAGCAGTAAATCAAACCTCGATTCGAAAAGAATCTGGGGGATATCCTCGCGCCAAAACTGCCAAAACTTTTTTAATCTTCCCTTCTTATTTCTATAAATACTATAAAATACTTTTTGAGCAAGACCGTTAAGGTATACCCTTACAGATCTGTTAGGATAAAATGTTCTGGAATAAGACAAATCATCGCTCAACTCCATGAAAAGATTGCTCAGTTCCTCCGGATCTTTTTGTTTTTCCTTGAGGACATGTTCAAATCTCGACCATTTGTCTTTATTCTGTGCAATAAACTTAGTTTCGCGCATTTTTTCGTATTATGCAGTTTATTCAGCAAAATATAAATCTTTGTTCTTTTTTTATAACTGTGCTTGAAGTTTTTAAAAAAAAGCTATCTTGCAGGAAGTACGTTAATTTTTTGATTGGATGAAAACTATCGAGATAAATACTGCGCAAAATGTTACTATTCAGTATGAATTGGCCTCTTTTGGCAACCGTGCCGCAGCATTTTTTATAGATCTGATAGTGCTTTTTGGGCTTATCAGTTGCCTTAATATATTTTTTTTACAACTTGGCTCAAGTACAGTTTTTATGTACCTGATACTTTTGCCTGTAATGTTGTTTTACACGCTTTTCAGTGAGATATTACTCGATGGGCAGACCATTGGAAAAAAAGCAATGGGTATTAAAGTGGTGAAGCTGAACGGAGATCCGGCAACGGCATTTGATTATCTTATCAGATGGGCTTTTCGTTTTTTAGATATTTGGGTTTCGGCTGGGTCTATAGCTGCCATGCTTATCAGTTCTTCCACTTATAATCAAAGATTGGGCTGTTTACTCTCCGGAACCACAGTTATAAAAAAATCATCTACCCGAACTTTTACTTTAAAAGACATTTTGAGCATTCAAAGTATTCAAAACCACATTCCAAGTTTCCCTACAGTGGTACAGCTAAGTGAGCAGGATATGCTTTTCGTAAAAAAAGTTTTGGAAAGAAACAAAAGATATAAAAATGAATCTCACCGCGAGCTTTTAGAAAAATTAGCAGATAAAATAGCAGATATCATTGGTGTAAACGTTCAAAGGGATAAAGAAAAATTTCTGAAGACAATACTTGCGGATTATATTGTGCTCACCCGCTAATAGAAATTTTATAAATTGATATACTGTTAAACCTTTTTTATAAATTTGCTTAAATTTTGAACTAACTGCCTTTTGGACAATTAGGGAATTACTATGAATTATACTTACGAATATCCAAGACCATCACTTACAGTTGACTGCGTTGTTTTCGGGCTAGACGAAAGCAATGAGCTAAGGGTTTTGCTTATTCAGAGAGCCTTAGACCCCTATGCCGGATATTGGGCGCTCCCGGGTGGATTTGTAAAAATAGATGAAGGACTGGAGGATGCTGCTAGAAGAGAACTATTTGAAGAAACCGGCGTAAAAGATGTGTTTGTAGAACAGTTGTTTACCTTTGGAAACATGCAGCGCGACCCTAGGGGTAGGGTAGTAAGCGTTGCCTATTATGCCCTTGTAAATTTGAAAGACCATCCCGTAAAAGCCAGTACAGATGCAAAACATGCCGATTGGTTTAAATTGGGTGAAATTCCAGAACTTGCATTTGATCACAAAGAAATCTTGGCCAAGGCTATAGAAAGAATAAGGTCAAAGGTTTTGTATAAGCCAATAGGTTTTGAATTGCTGCCCGAAAAATTTACTCTCAGCGATTTACAAAAGTTATATGAAACAATTCTTGGTCAGCTGCTAAATCGCAGGAATTTCCGATCTAAAATTCTTAAACTTGATTTGCTTGAGGAGCTGGAGCGTCAGACAAATGTTTCGCACAGACCAGCCCAATTGTATAAGTTCAATAAAGAAAAATATGAAGAATTGAGTAGCAAAGATGGTGAGTTCATCTTTGAAATTCGTTTTCATCATCGCGATAACAGAGAAGAGGGGGAAAATGAGGTTTAATTTTATTGTTGTTCTTTTTTATTTGAGTGTTTTTGAATTATCAGCACAAGATAATCATTACAATTCTCAGCAGTTCGGTGCGCGATCTACCATTTTGGGAGGTGCAGTAGTAGGTGGTTTGGAAGACAATTCCTCTATGTATTACAATCCCGGAGCGCTGGCTTTTGCAGAAACAAATAATCTAACAGTGCACACCAATGCACATAGTGTAGAAAATGTCTTTTTCAAAAATGGCTTGGGATACGATGTGAATTCATTTTCATTGCGTTATATCCCTCTGCCCCAGGAAATATCCGCAATAATCACCTCCGATCCGCAAAAAAAGATTCGTGTTGGCTATATTATTTTAAACAAGAATACCAATAACAACGATTTTAGCCAAAGACACAGTTATAATGGCGATCTTAATGCAGACTATGCCGGAGAAGAATATTATGTCGGTCAACTCGATTTGCAGAATATCATCACAGAACGCTGGGCTGGAGCCTGTGTATCATACAAATATTCCGAAAATCTGAGTTTTGGAATTACGCCTTTTGGTAGTTATCGCACACAGCGTTATTTGTACAATTTGTATTCTATGTTATCGACAAGTCCTGCATCTTCTGTCAATGCACTGGCTTATCAACGATATTACGATGCTATTCGCTTAAATATTATTAATCTTTTCATAAAGGTTGGGGTACATTATAGAAACCGTAATTGGCGATATGGTTTTACCTTCACAACCCCTTCGATAAGGGTTTGGGGCGATGCCCGAGTTGACAGGAATATTTCATTTTTTGGATTGGAACGTCCCGATGCCGTTTTCGATGACAGACAATGGTATGTGCCAGGTTATTATCGTCAAGCTGGCAATATTGCAGTTGGTGCAATGAATGTAACCAACTATTATCGACTTTGTTTTTCGGCTACTTTTCATGGGGCGGTGAAAGATTACCGGATGGCCGATACACAATTGCGCGATGTGGGTAATCCATCTACTCAAAGTACTGGCGTTATTGATTTTCTTGGTTTCAGGCATCAGGCAAGGGCAGTGTTGAATTTGGCATTTGGGTTTGAGTACAAACTGACTGACAAAATAAAAGCGCATGCAAGCATAAGAACAGATTTTGCCAACCAACGCAAACGAAACTCAATAAGTATCGTAAATCTGGCGGGACCCAGACTGGCAAATCCATCATTAAATTTGTATCATCTTTCCGGAGGATTGAGTTTTAAACGCAAGCAGTCTGTATTTACTGCTGGTCTGACCTATTCTTTTGGTAGGGCTGACAAAGTATTTCAACATGCCAATTTTAATGCACCTGTATATCCTATCAATATATGGGGATTTCCAACCAATAATGCCAGTCTCAGGCATCATATCCTCACCGCAACTTTTGGATATACCTACTATTTTGACACCTTTAACCTGGAGCCCATGCAACCGGGGTCGAGACCATGAAAAAAGGACTTGTAATAATTTCAGTTCAAAATGATTTCTGTTCCTTTGGGAATATGGAATTGCCGGGGAGCGATTCCCTGCTGGATTGTGCCAATAGTATTATGCCTTATTTCGATAAGGTTATTGCTGTGAATTTTGCCTTTCCGCCCGATCATCTATCTTTTGCAGCAAATCACCTTTTTCGGCAGCCTGGGAAATCGATGATAATTAATGGCAAAACGCAATGGCTCAAACCCATCCATTGTGTAGATGGCAGTTATGGAGCTGAATTTCCATCTAATTTAAACAAGGAAGAAATAGATTATATCCAAAAAGTAGGCACCAAGTCTGAAAGAGATAGTTTCAGTATGTTCAGAGATTTGGATGCCACAGAAAATGATCTATCCAGTTATCTCAAAAGTTCAGGTATTAGTGCGCTTTTTTTTATGGGAGTTGCCGGATTGTTTTTTGAATATTCAATTGCCGATGCAAAGCAAAAAGGCTATAAAACAATCGTCATAAAAGATGCCATTGTCGGTGAATTTAATCAGTCGGGGATTGACTGTATCACTGTTTCTGAAGTCAGTCAATAAGATTCTTCTCATTGTTGAACAGTGAATAAAAAAGCGTTCTGTATGATGACTAAATTCAAAAATAAAATTTTGTGCAAAATAATTATACTAACAGTTAATTTAATATTATATTTGCACGTCTTTGTGTTTATTTGTTTGGGTTTTTAGGAGGCAGGCTTTTCAGGCTGCCTCTGTTTTTTTGCTTAGTGCTCAGCAAAAAGAAAAAAAGCGGCATTTTGCCGCTTCAATCAATCATCATCTTTTTTCTTTTTCTTATTATTTTGCAGTTGTCTGAAGAATTGCGACCAAGCCACAGGGCTTAGAATAGGCATCGGTTGGCCCTGTCCCATGTAGGAGTAAGAAGATGCCTGTTTTTGAAGATAATACATGGCATTTTCTCTAGCATCCATGCCCATATTTTTGTTCATTTCGAACATTTTTCGGCGATTTAGATTGCCTTTTGCAACATCTTCCATTTTCATAGCTTCTGTTGGTTGCATCGCCAAGAATTCAGCCCTGAAATTGTCTCGATTCGGCCATGGAAAAATGACAACCTCTGCTAAGTTTATATCTTTAGGTTCCAATTCAACGACTGCCGAATAATATAATCCTTCAAAATTTTGTGGGATTGTCAAAGAGAAGTCGCCAAATCCAATAGCAGAAAAGTTAAGTGTTTCTCCTTTTTTAATAACGATGCTGAACATGCCTTCCCAATTGGCATAAGTACCGCGATTGCTATTGTTTACAGCAACAGTTGCGAAGGGTACATATTGCAGTCCCTGCTTTTCGTTGCGCGAAATAATGATGCCTGATACCTCAATTATATCGTTCTCTATTAAGACCGGTTGAGCATAAGCTGAACCTGTACAGAAAATTAATACAAATAAAATAAATTTATGAACTGTCATTTCTTGTTATTTTAAATATTTAACGCCAAAATAGATAGAATAGTTGGCAGATTACCAAATTGGGAAAAAAGCATCAGGGAAATGTTCGATTTTAATCTTAGGTTCAATTGTTATGGCGATAATGTCAAAACGGATTTCATTTTCATGTCCTACCCGGTCCATATATTCGGCAGCCGCATCATAAATCTGTTTTTCTTTTCGCTTTCCTACAGCAGATTCCGGGTAGCCAAATTCGGCATTTTTTCTTGTTTTAACTTCAGTAAATATCAAAATATTATTTTCCATCGAAATCAAATCCAATTCTGTATTAGCCCAAGTCCAATTTATCTCTAGGATTTTGTGACCTTTTTCTTCAAGGAATTTTTTAGCAATTTCTTCACCAATTTTGCCAAGTTCATTATGATTCGCCATAAAATTTGTATCTTTCCATGCTAATTACAACCAATAAGCAAAGATATTGGTTTTAGACTTTATATTTTAATGAAATTGCTCATTAGATCATATTATAAAAAGACAGCATAAATAATTTTACACATATGATGGACAAATTAATTGAATCTTTTCCGCAACAGTTAAAGGAAGCGGTAAAAATAGGAGAGAACATTAAACTAACGCCCTCGCAAAAGCCCATTCACAACATTGTAGTTGTTGGTTTAGGTGGTTCGGGCATAGGTGCAGATTTTGCTATTGAATTCAGTGCAGATTACCGTAAAGTACCGATGTTGACCTGCAAGGGCTATACGCTACCTGCTTTTGTCGATGAAAACTCAATGATTATCTGTTCCTCATTTTCGGGAAATACCGAAGAAACACTTTCGGGTTATGAACAGGCAAGTGAAAAAGGAGCAAAAATTATTTGCATTGCATCGGGTGGAAAACTCATCGAATTGGCAAAAAAAGATGGCCACGATCACATCATTTTGCCGGGTGCAGGCTCACCCCCAAGAGCAAATCTGGCTTTTTCGATGACACAGCTTATTTACCTGCTTCATTTTTATGGACAGATTGCTAGTTCTGCCTTGAATGATTTGAAAAAAGCCATTGAATTGATAGAATCGGAACAGGAAAATATAAAAATGAAAGCGGAACGCATGGCAAAATTTATTGCCGGCAAATTCCCTGTCATCTACACTACAGACAGAATGGGCGCTGTGGCAGTAAGACTTCGTCAGCAGTTGAATGAGAATGGAAAAATCCTCTGTTCACATCATATCATTCCCGAAATGAATCACAATGAATTGGTGGGTTGGAGAAAACAACCTATCGATTTTGCAGTGCTTATTTTCAGATCTAAAGACGATCATTCACAAAATCAGGCTAGAATCGAAATCAATAAAGAAATTATCGGACATTATACAGATACGCTCATAGAGGTCTTCGCAAAAGGAGAAAGTCTTATCGAGCAGGCGCTCTACTGTGTACACCTCAGCGATTGGCTTTCTTGGGAAATTGCCCAATTGCGTCAGGTGGATGCAACTGAGGTAAAGGTAATAGATTTTCTGAAGTCTGAGCTGACAAATAGCAACTCTGCCGATAAAAAATCCGACAATTAAGCTACTGCTTCAATGAAAAAAGTTCATTTTGAAGATTTGGGGCTAATTGATTTCCAGGGAGCCTGGGATTTTCAAACCCAAAAATTTAATGAAATAGTTCAGCGGAAATTAGACAATAGAAATTTGCCTCAATCCGAACAAATAAATCAGGAGCACTGGTTAATTTTCTGTGAGCATCCGCATGTTTATACGCTTGGGCGAAATGGCAAAGAAGAACATTTACTCCTCGATGATTTGGGATTGAAGGATAAAAATGCAGAATTTGTCAAAATAAATAGGGGAGGTGACATTACTTATCATGGCCCCGGGCAGCTTGTCGCTTATCCGCTGCTCGATCTTGATGATTTTTTTACTGATATTGGCCGTTATATCCGATACCTAGAGGAAATGGTCATAAGAACCCTGTTGGAGTATAACATTGAATCTGGCAGAATAGCTGGGCAATCTGGAGTTTGGCTCGATGGAGAAAAATCCTCTGCGCGGAAAATCTGCGCTGTTGGGGTGCATCTTAGTCGTTGGACAACAATGCATGGTTTTGCCTTCAATATAAATACAAACCTCGATTACTTTTCAAACATCGTTCCCTGTGGCATTTCAGACAAGGCTGTTACTTCACTCGAAAAAGAATTGGGTCGAAAGCTTCCTATGGATGAAGTTAAAAGCAAGGTAATGAAACATTTTCAGGAACTTTTTGAGGTAGAACTTTTGTAATAATACATGTTGATAATATTAAGGTATAAAAATGAAAAAAGATATTCCGATTCACTCAACAGCACATGTTGGCATTGCATTAACTCCGAATTTTGAAGATGATGTTTGGGATGTTTATCTCATTAACATGAAAGATCGTATGATTAAAGATATTATTATCAATAGCAAAGGTTATGGGGAATTGGAGGGTAAAAAAATTGAAACACAGACAATGCGCTATTTTATTCCATATTTAGGAAAGGAAAATGCGCAAAAAATAGAATTAATTCACAAAGATCTTCTGCAAGTGGCAAATGAATATTGGATAACCTTTTACATAGATGCTAATATCTATGATAAAAAGGTAGTTTTTGTGCAGGGCTCAATAGCCGAAGATTATTTTACAAACATTCCGGTTTTGGAAAAAAGAGGCGTAATGATCCTCTAAATAAAAGAATTATGAAAGAAGAACATATTGTAAATCAGGATTTTGAACTGTTGGAAGAAGATGAGTTTGGAGACTTGTATGAATGGCAGGAATTTAAGGCAGACCCCCGTCAGGAGCCGATTCGAATCGATAAATTTTTGATGGACAGACTCAAGGACGTCACTAGAAGCAAGGTTCAGGCAGGAATTGAGGAGGGTTTTGTACAGGTAAACGGCAAAGTGGTAAAGAGTAACCATAAAATTAAACATCTTGATCTCATTACTGTTCGGCTCAGAAAACCAAGAAATGACGGAAAAGTTATGCCCGAGCAGATGCCCCTCGATATTCGTTATGAGGACGATGATGTAATGGTAATTTTTAAACCGGCAGGTCTTGTGGTTCACCCCGGTGTAGGGAATCATAGCGGTACCCTTGTGAACGCCCTTGCCTGGCATTTTAAGGAGCTTCCTGTTGTAGAGGGAACCAATGAATATCCAGGAGTTGTACATCGAATTGATAAGGATACAACAGGTCTGATGGTGATTGCCAAAACAGACCTTGCCATTTCAAAATTGGCTAAACAGTTTTTTGATCATACTATTGAAAGAAGATATAGAGCGCTGGTATGGGGCGATTTTGAAGAAAACGAAGGTACAGTAACAGGTCATATTGGTCGTCACGAGCGTAATGCAAAGATGTTTACAGTATATGAAGATGGCGATTATGGCAAGCATGCTATTACGCACTATCGAGTAATTCAGCGTTTTGGATATGTGACCTTGGTAGAATGCCAACTCGAAACAGGGCGCACACATCAGATTCGCGTCCACATGAAACATATCGGACATCCACTTTTTAACGACAAACTATACGGCGGCGATAAAATTGTAAAAGGGACCATATTTACAAAGTATAAAGAATTTATAGACAACTGTTTCAAAATGTTGCCGCATCAGGCATTACATGCCTTTTCTTTAGGATTTCAACATCCAACAAAAGATGAAAAAATTTATCTCGAAGCCCAAATGCCCGATTATTTTAAGGCTACCTTAGAGAAATGGGAGAAGTATACCGAGGGAAGATTGTCGAAGTAGCTCAGATTTACTTTGGACTTATATAAACAAAAGCCGACTTTTTGGGTCGGCTTTTGTTTGTATGATTATTAGCAAGAGGAACTACATCAAGTCCAATGCCTTGTTTAAGGTTTCGCTCGGACGCATTGCTTTGCTTACCAGTTCTGGACTTGGGAAGTAATAACCGTTGATTTCAACAGGCTGTCCCTGTACACCATTCAATTCGGCAACAATTTTAGCCTCGTTTGCAGTAAGCGCATCGGCTAAAACTTTGAATTCAGAGGCAAGTTTTAGATCCTCAGTCTGCGTTGCCATAGCCTGAGCCCAATACAATGCAATGTAGAAATGTGAACCTCTGTTATCGAGACCCCCAATTGCACGTGCCGGAGATTTGTCATTATTCAGGAGAAGTTCTGTTGCTTTATCAAGAGCATCAGCAAGGATTTTAGCGGTTTTATTGTTGGCTACTTCCGAAAGATGTTCCAAAGAAACTGCCAGTGCGAGGAACTCACCCAATGAATCCCAACGCAGATAGTTTTCTTTAACAAACTGCTGAACATGTTTTGGTGCAGATCCACCTGCGCCGGTTTCGAAAAGACCGCCACCATTCATAAGCGGCACTATAGAAAGCATTTTTGCTGAGGTACCCAATTCGAGAATAGGGAAGAGGTCCGTGTTATAATCGCGAAGCACATTTCCTGTTACAGAAATGGTATCGAGTCCATCTTTAATGCGCTTGAGTGAAAACTCAATTGCCTCAACAGGAGAAAGAATTGGTAATTCAAGACCGCTAGTATCGTAGTCTTTGAGGTATTTCTCCACTTTTTTGATGACTTCAGCATCATGTGCGCGGTTTCTATCTAACCAGAAAACAGCTGGAGTGCCTGTTGCACGGGCACGTTTCACTGCCAATTTTACCCAATCCTGAATAGGCGCATCTTTTACCTGGCACATTCTCCATATATCGCCTTTTTCAACATTGTGCTGTATGAGTACATTGCCATTTGTATCAACAATTTTGATAACACCATCGGCAGCAATTTCAAATGTTTTATCGTGAGAGCCGTACTCTTCTGCCTGTTGAGCCATTAGACCAACATTAGATACAGATCCCATTGTACGAGGGTCGAATGCACCATTAGCTCTACAGAAATCCATCACCACCTGATACATGCCAGCATAGCTGCTGTCGGGAAGTACAGCTTTGGTATCCTGAAGTTTGCCTGCTTTGTTCCACATACGACCTGAATCGCGAAGCATTGCAGCCATAGATGCATCAACAATAACATCCGATGGAACATGAAGATTGGTAATTCCTTTGTCTGAATCGACCATAGCAACATCGGGACCATTGCTGTATGCTTCAGCTATGGCAGCTTCAATCAAAGCTTTCTGATCTGCAGGCAACTTTTCAATTTTAGCCAGAAGGTCTCCGAAGCCATTATTGACATTTACATCGACATAAGCAAGCAGGTCACCATATTTTTCAAATACATTTTTAAAAAATACTTTTACAGCATGTCCAAAGATAATTGGGTCTGAAACCTTCATCATTGTTGCTTTCATGTGCAGCGAGAAAAGAACGCCTTTTGCTTTTGAATCTGCAATTTGTTCTTCTAGGAATTTGACAAGCGCTTTTTTGCTCATAAAAGTGCCATCAATAATTTCACCTTCGAGTAAAGACAAATCAGCTTTCAATATGGTTTTAGTGCCGTCTGTAGCTTCGTGTACGATGCTTACTTTAGTTGCAGCAGCTAGGGTTACGGATTTTTCGTTGCTTTTGAAATCACCTGAACTCATAGTTGATACATGACTGTGAATATCCGATGTCCAAACACCCATTTTGTGAGGATGGCTTTTGGCATACATTTTAACAGCATTTGGTGCACGGCGGTCTGAATTTCCTTCGCGGATTACCGGATTTACTGCCGAGCCTTTTATTTTGTCATACTTTGCCTTGATTTGCTTTTCAGCATCATTGGCTGCTTCTTCGGGATAATTTGGAACATTGAAGCCTTTGTCCTGCAATTCCTTGATAGTTGCTTTCAACTGAGGCATTGATGCAGAAATATTGGGCAATTTTATAACATTTGCTTCTGCTTTAAGTACCAATTGACCTAATTCCGAAAGCGCATCAGGAACTCGTTGTGCATCGTTCAAATTTTCCGGAAAATTGGCAATAATACGTGCAGCAAGTGAGATGTCTCTTGTTTCAACAGCTACAGAAGCAGCTTTTGTAAAGGTATTAATGATTGGCAATAATGAATAGGTTGCCAAAGCTGGAGCCTCATCGGTGAGGGTGTAAATGATTTTGTATTTAGTTTCCATTTTATGATTTCTTTTTGAGGTAATCCTCTGTTTAATAACTTTGCAAAAATACAACTTTAGAAAATAATGAAGCACTCAGACCAATTATTTATGTAAAAAGTTTTAGTAAAAAAGAGGAAAAATACAAATTCCGAATTGCAGCCAGTGTAATTCGGAATTTGTATTTGAATAACAATACTTAATTATATTAAAATATATGGCTGTATTTTACACTCCAGGTTCTTGGAGCACCCATTCTTGCAGGTCTTACAGCATATTCAGTATTTAATAGGTTATTGACAATAAAATTTATACTCTGTTTTTTATT